>NZ_AULI01000009.1 GCF_000425205.1 Pontibacillus halophilus JSM 076056 = DSM 19796
TCTGCATCATCAATACAAACATACAAAAGACTTTCAAGTTGGTTAAGGGGCAGGAGTTTGCCTCCTACCCCAACAATTGACTTAGAACCTTTTTTTATGGGCGTCTAGCCCGAACGGTAAATCGATATTCATCACTCTTAAAGTAAACTTCACTATACTCAAAAGGTATGTCATCGCTTAGCACAGAGTAAGATTTTACTTTTAGTATCGGTTGTTGCTCAGTTGTGTTCAGCAGTTCTGCAATTTCTGAATCAGGAAGAATGGGCAAGACCTCTTGGAAACTTTCTTTAATTTGAAACCCTTTCTGATTCTCAATGTAGTCATATTTCGATGTAACCATAACTTGATACGTAAGGTCCGGGAAGAGATGGACAGGCATATACGTATCTTCAACAACATAAGGGATATCGTCAATAAATCGCTGACGTCGGATGTAATAGACAGGTGCATTTGAATCTAGTTGTAATTTACGTTGAATGCGAGCATCAGACTGGATCATCTGGAAATTGAGGATTTTGTTCTCAGGTTGTTTGTCAAGATTCGTCATTTCCTCAGTAAAGCTCACAAGTTCATAAATGTTATGTTCGACTTTCGCCTGTTCCTTTACATAGGTTCCGCTGCCTTGCACTTTATGAAGCATTCCTTCTGTTACAAGTAAATCAATGGCTTGTCGAACCGTAACTCGACTAGCGTCGAATTGTTCGGAAAGACTTTTTTCTGTAGGTATGGTTTCACCTTCGATAAAATTGCCTGCTTGAATTTCACTTTTTATATGCTGAGCAATCGTTCGGTAGAGTGGCATAGAACGTTGCATAACATCGGCCTCCTAAAAGAATTCATAGCTATTATAACCGATATTAAAAATTTTCTCTATCCTATGTTGACGCTTACATAGTTTATGTATTATATTTGTATTAGTTAATAAACAAAACAAATATATAACCTTTACTTTGGGAGGAATGGAAATGAAGAAACAAAACCTTGTCGTAGCAGGTGGAGGAAGTACATATACAATTGGGATGATTATGAGTTTAATTGCAGAGAAAGAAAATTTCCCACTTAAATCCATTACCTTTTATGATACAAATGAAGATCGTCAGCAGAAAGTGGCTGAAGCAACACGCGTCATTTTAAGAGAAAAATACCCAGAGTTGGAATCGTTCTCATACACAACGGACAAAGAGAAAGCGTTCACAGATGCCGACTTTGTCTTCGTGCAGATTCGTACAGGTGGACTAGCGATGCGTGAGCAAGATGAACAAATTCCTCTTCAACACGGAGTTGTTGGTCAGGAGACTTGTGGTCCTGGAGGAATGGCTTATGGCATGCGCTCAATTGGGGACATGATTGAACTTGTAAAGGATGTACGACATTATGCACCGGAAGCTTGGATTCTTAACTATACGAACCCAGCTGCAATCGTGGCAGAAGCGCTACGTCGTGAGTTCAACAATGATAATAAAATATTGAACATTTGTGATATGCCAGCGGCTATCATGGTGAGCTATGCAGGAATTCTTGGGAAAGAAGTATTTGACCTAGTACCTGAATACTTCGGGCTTAACCACTTTGGTTGGTTTACGAAGATTTACGATAAAGAGGGGAACGACCATACAGATACAATTAAGAATGCGATCACGAAAGATGGATTCATGCCTGAAGACGCTGAAATTGCGAATGACCCGAACTGGATCAAGACCTTCAAGCAGGTAGAACGTATGCTTAATGACTTCCCAGAGTACTTGCCGAACACCTATCTTCAATATTACCTTTATCCTCAAGAGATGGTTGATAAAGAAGAAGCAGGGAACACAAGAGCTCGACAAGTCATTAATGGAAGACAAAAACGTGTTCACGAGCTATGTGATCAAATCATTGCGGACCAATCATTAGAGAATGTAGAGCTTGAAGTTGATATTCATGGACGTTACATGATTCGAGTGGCTGCATCACTTGCTTATCACAATTGCGATACATTCATCGTGATGGTCGAGAACAATGGCATTATTTCAAATCTTCCTGATGATGCAATGGTAGAAGTTCCTGCAATGTTAACGAAGCAAGGACCTAAGCCATTCTCAGTCGGCCCAATCTCTACATTCTATAAAGGTTTGATTGAAGGGCAGCTTGCTTACGAGAAGCTAGTTGTAGATGCATTCTATGAGAATAGTTATGAGAAAGCAATGCAAGCTCTTACGTTGAACCGTACTGTAGTAGATGCACCTGTTGCGCGTCAGATTCTTGATGATTTAATTGAGGCAAACCGTGATTATTGGCCAGCACTTGTTGCCCGTAAAGAACGTGAATTTGCAATAAATTAAGTCAGTAAGTTGGTTCAGTCCGCGTATGGACTGGACCAACAATTGGATATTATCGAAAACGCTTTCTTATCATGGGGGGAAGAACACGATGCAAAAACAGTTTGGCACTTTACAGAAGTTTGGGAAGTCGCTCATGGTTCCAGTAGCGCTGCTTCCGGCTTCAGGTATCTTACTTGGTCTTGGGGCGGCATTTACAGGGCCACTGACAGAAACGCTTACGTTTATGCAAGCGAACTGGGTTCAAACAATGGGGAATGGCATGTCTGAATTAGGACTTGTAATCTTTAATAACCTACCGATTATCTTTGCTTTAGGGGTGGCCATTGGGTTAAGTGGTGGCTCTGGAATTGCAGCACTTGCAGCTTTATTAGGTTATTTAATGATGAATAATACAATTTCATTTGTAATGGGTATCACGAGAGAAATGGCTCAAAACGACGGGGCTTACGGTGTATTACTGGGTGTGCCTACTTTAGAAACAGGTGTACTAGGTGGTATTATTGTCGGTCTCTTGGCGGTGTGGGTGTACAATAAATTCCATGAATTTAATCCACCTGAAGTGCTCGGTTTCTTTGCAGGAGATCGTTCAGTCGGGATTGTCATGGTATTTATGTCAATCTTACTTGCCTTCGTCGTAATGGCTATTTGGCCACCGATTCAGACTGGAATTGATGCGGTGGCAAATGTAATTGCCAATGATGCAACCAATCCACTTTACATTGGTTTGTATGGATTCTTAGAACGTATTTTAATTCCAACAGGTCTTCACCATATTTGGTATGCGCCATTCTTATGGACACCACTAGGCGGAACGGCTGAAGTAGCGGGAAGCGTCGTTACGGGTGATCAGTACATTTTCCTTGCTCAAGTGAAAGAGGGAATTGAAGTAACGGCTGGTCGTTTCATGTCTGGGAAATTCCCTGTTATTATGTTCGGATTGTTAGGTGCAGCATTAGCGATGTATCGTCGTGCTGATAAAGATAATCGTACAGTAGTGAAGGGAATGCTTCTTGCTGCAGCAGGTACTGCGTTCCTAACAGGAATCACAGAACCATTAGAGTTTACATTCTTATTCGTAGCACCAGCTCTATTTGCTTTCCACGCACTCTTAACAGGTGTTTCCTATATGCTTACGTACATGCTTGATGTTCATTTAGGTTGGGCAGGGGGCAGTGGTCTGATTGACTACGTGCTTGTAAATGCCATTCCTGGAACTCCAAATTGGTGGATGAACATAGTGCTTGGAGCTGGCTTCTTCGTAGTCTATTACTTCTCCTTTAGCTTTGCGATTAACAAGTGGAACATTGCTACTCCTGGACGAGCAGGGAAAGAGGCGAAGCTGTACACAAGGAAAGATTACAATGCGAAGAAAACCGGAGAAAAAGGAAGTACAACTGAAATTGCTACAGAAATTATGCATGCACTAGGTGGCGAAGAGAACCTTAATTATGTAGACGCTTGCTTTACTCGTCTTCGAGTTGAAGTTGTATCTGTAGAAGCGATTGACGAAGAGCAGTTAAAGGCTCTTGGTGCATCTGGGGTTGTTAAAGTTGGAAATAATGTCCAAGCAATCTTTGGTGGTCGCTCAGACTTGTACAAGAATGAGATTAATAAAATCATCCAATCAGCTTCTTAATTGGGTCCCCCTTCTACGAATGTAGGAGGGGGATTTTTCTTGATGAGTAGATTCATAAATACGCTTGCAAATAGTCATTTGAAAATTGTATTTTTTTCAAATTTGAGGTACGATAAACGTATTCTATTAATGACAGGAATGAGAACTGAATGAAGGAAGAATTGGCCTATCTTCATAAGCGATTACTAGACCAGGAAGACAGAGTTGTGGATGAGGTTCGAGTACTTCAAGATCCGAGCTATTTACATACACTTGAGCAAGCTGGCTTTACAGAGGAAGATGTAAGAAGCTCAAGAACAGCTTTTTTCCGCTTCTTAGTTGATTCGATTACCCAAGAGAACCAAGACTTAATGAAGGAATATCGGGAATGGCTGATGCATGCTGGTAGTTTGGGATTAAAGAAAGGCGTTCCTTTGCCTGAAACGGTTCGTAACCTCTCCCGCTTCCGTGACGTCATAATGGACTTTCTAGCAGAAGAGTTAAAGGGCCATGAACTTGCAGCCATAACAATGGTGGATGTAAGTAGGAGAGTAAATGTGTTAATGGACGAGATGATCTACTATTTCCACCAGGTCTATATGAGCCACCACAGACATTTGTTGAATCTATCAAATACAGATTTCAAAGAACTATCTGTGCCGGTCGTACCAGTATCAGACGATGTCGCTGTGTTGCCTCTAATTGGGGAAATTGATACGGATCGTGCTTCGCTAATCATGGAGGTTGCACTAGAGAAGAGTCTATCCTATAAAGTAAAGCACTTAATTATGGATACATCTGGTGTACCGATGATTGATACGATGGTCGCGCATCACATTGTGCAAATTGTAACTGCGCTAGAACTTGTAGGGGTTGACGCACAGCTAACAGGGATTCGACCTGAAATTGCTCGTACGCTCGTCGACTTAGGGGTTCGATTCGAAAACATTCGTACAGAAAGCAATTTAAAGAAAGCACTATCCAAGATTGGGTTTGCAAAGTCTACTGCACCAGCTAAGTTAAGCCACCTTTAAAGGTGGCTTTTATCATTTCCCAGGGAATGATAGTTGGTTTCATTGTGGTCAGTTTTCACGTATGATAGAACATAGTCTACTAGCTGAAAGGGGTACATAACATGTCAAATCTACTAAATTTACAACAATGGCTAGAGGAACAGTCCATTGAAGTGGCGTTTATCCATTCTACAGAGAACGTCTTTTACTTAACGAATTTCTACAATGATCCTCATGAGCGTCTAATGGGCTTATTCGTATTTCGAAACGCTGAACCAATGATGGTTGTCCCTAGCATGGAGCAGAGCCAGGTTCTGGATACTGGCTGGAATCATGAGATTATTGGGTATAAAGACCACGAGAACCCTTGGGATTCTATTCGTGCTTCATTAGAACAACGTGAATTGCCTAAAGTTGATGTAGTGGCATTAGAAGGGGATGCATTATCCTTCAACCGCACCATGTCTTTACTGGATTTGTTTGAGGGGGCTGGCGCAGTACCTGTTGAAGACCAATTAAACGAAATGCGAGTAGTGAAAAGCGAGCAGGAAATTGCAATTATGCGTCGTGCTGCAGAAATGGCTGATTATGGTGTTGAAGTTGGAGTAGCCGCTTTGAAAGAAGGGGTTACGGAGATGGAAGTGCTTGCTACCATTGAATATGAATTGAAGAAGAAGGGCATTCGAGAGATGTCGTTCAGTACGATGGTACTATTTGGAGAGAAATCAGGACAGCCTCACGGAAATCCAGGAGAACGTGCCTTGAAACATGGCGACTTCGTATTATTCGACCTTGGGGTTGTGCTCGATGGGTATACTTCTGATATCACTCGAACCGTTGTTTATGGAGAGGTTTCTCACGAACAACGCCGTTTGTATCAAACTGTGTTAGAAGCTCAGGAGGCTTCACTTCGTATCAGTCAGGAAGGTACACGAGTAGGGGACCTAGACCAAACAGCTCGTGACATCATCGATAAAGCAGGATACGGGGAATTATTTCCTCACCGAATTGGACACGGACTTGGCATTAACGTTCATGAATATCCGTCCATGGCTCATACGAACAACGCCCGATTGAAAGCAGGTATGACGTACACGATTGAACCTGGCATTTATGATGAGCGAATTGGTGGCGTTCGGATTGAAGATGATGTACTCGTTACGAAGGACGGACATGAGACGCTAACGAAGTACCCAAAGAATTTACAAGTTGTAGAGTAGGCGCGCCAAAGTCGAAAACTATCGAATTTGCTCGCCACATGACAAAAAACTATGTTATATTAAAAAAGCTGCTTTCTTTAGTAGAACGCAGCTTTTTTTGCGTGTTTAGTATTTTTAGGAACAATAGATTCGTAAGATGTCAATGATTAGTAGGGAATTGCCTCGTCATACTTTGCCAAATCGTGACGAATTTTTGACACATTTGTGAAACCAGGCCATTCTTTTGACATCTTTGGTATCATAAGAATCTGACAAAAGCTTTAACATGCAATTTTGTTAAGCTTCATTATTTGTATTTTAGTAGAAGAGAAAAGGTAGGTGACCTCACGTGAAATTATTTAAATCTTTGTTTCTCTCTTCTATGCTCATGACGTTTTTATCAGGGTGTAGTAGTCTACCTGTATTGGATCCGAAAGGACCAGTCGGAGAGGCGCAAAAAGATTTAATCTTTTGGTCCATTGCACTAATGCTTATTATCGTAGCGGTGGTATTTGCTTTGTTCACGTTTATTGTAGTGAAATATCGTGAACGTCCAGGACAGGATAGCGATGAACCTATCTTGGTCGATGACCATAATAAATGGCTCGAGATTACTTGGACAGGGATTCCAGTCATTATCGTTATTTTACTTGCAGTTCCAACTGTAAAAACGATTTATGAGCTAGAAGAGCCCCCGCAAAGTTCTGAAGATAAGGAACCACTTGTGATTCATGCAACATCCGCTGATTGGAAATGGTTCTTTAGCTATCCAGAACAAGGAATTGAAACGGTGAACTATCTTCACATTCCTGAAGATCGCCCAATTCAATTCAAGCTTGTATCTGCGGATTCAATGGCAGCACTTTGGATTCCACGCCTAGGTGGTCAGGAATACAACATGTCCGGCATGATGACGCAATTATACTTACAAGCAGACGAAACTGGCGTGTATAACGGTCGTAACGCGAACTTCAATGGAGAAGGATTCGCTGAGATGCAGTTCAAAGTATACGCTCAAACAGAAGAAGAATTCGGTGATTGGGTAGAGGACGTTCAAACGGAAGCGCCTAAGCTAACTCAAGATGAGTATGACCATCTATTAGTTCCTGGGCACACGGAAGTTCAAGAGTTCTCAAATACACACCTAGACTATGTAAACCATGCGCAGCAAGCGGATTACGTGCTTGAAGCTTGGGAACGAGTTGGGTATGACCCAGAAGAAGACGAATCTTCATCTCACTAGAATAGGAGGCGAGCAACGTGACACTAGAAGAATTTTTCGTCACGGGTGACCCACTGATCTACGGTGCCGATGTATCGATTGTATTGTCGATGATTGGTGTTGTATTTGTCCTAACATACTTCAAGAAGTGGAAGTGGTTATGGCAAGAATGGCTCACTACCGTTGACCATAAAAAATTAGGAATTATGTATATTCTAGCAGCTGTGCTCATGCTATTCCGTGGTGGGGTCGATGCGCTCTTAATGCGTGCTCAAATTACCTTCCCGGATGCTGGGTTCTTAAATGCTGATCACTATAACCAGATATTCACAACGCACGGAACGATTATGATTATCTTTATGGCGATGCCATTCTTGATTGGTTTAATCAACGTAGTTGTACCACTTCAAATTGGTGCCCGTGACGTTGCGTATCCATTCTTGAATGCCGTAAGTTTCTGGACGTTCTTTATGGGTGCGATGCTCTTTAACATTTCCTTCGTAATCGGAGGATCACCAGAAGCTGGTTGGACATCTTATACACCGCTTGCTGGTGAAGAGTTTAGTCCTGGTCCAGGACAGAACTTCTATCTATTAGGACTTCAAATCGCAGGTATCGGTACGCTGTTAACAGGGATTAACTTCCTTGTTACGATTCTTAAGATGCGTGCACCTGGTATGAAGTTGATGAGAATGCCAATGTTCACATGGTCTAGTGCGATTACATGTATCATCATCATCTTCGCTTTCCCAATCCTAACAGTTGCGTTAGCGCTTATGACATTAGACCGCGTATTCGGTACACACTTCTTCACATTGGCTGGAGACGGAATGCCGATGCTATGGGCGAACTTATTCTGGCTTTGGGGACACCCTGAAGTGTATATCGTAATCTTACCTGCGTTCGGAATCTTCTCTGAAGTAATTAGTACGTTCGCACGTAAATCTCTATTTGGTTACAAAGCCATGGTTTATTCTATGGTTGTTATTGCAGGTTTAAGCTTTGTCGTGTGGGTTCACCACTTCTTTACGATGGGGAACTCTGCAGCGGTTAACTCGTTCTTCTCCGTTACAACAATGGCAATATCGATTCCAACCGGGGTTAAGATCTTTAACTGGCTGTTTACGATGTGGAAAGGGAAGATTAAGATTACCGTTCCGATGCTTTGGTCGCTTGCGTTTATCCCGAACTTCGTTATCGGCGGTGTAACTGGGGTAATGCTTGCAATGGCAGCAGCCGACTATCAGTATCACAACACATACTTCCTAGTCTCTCACTTCCACTATGTGTTAATTTCAGGTACGGTATTTGCTTGTTTCGCAGGCCTATACTTCTGGTATCCGAAATTATTTGGTCATAAATTAAATGAAAAATTAGGGAAAGTCGCATTCTGGATCTTTGTTATTGGTTTCAACGTATGTTTCTTCCCTCAATACTTCCTAGGTTTCGCAGGTATGCCTCGTCGTACGTATACGTATGCTGAAAGCACTGGCTGGTTCGGATTGAACTTTATTTCTTCTGTAGGTGCCGTCATGATGGGTATTGGTTTCATCATTATCGTTTACAGCATCTATTACAGCATTCGCTTCGAGCCACGTATTACAACTGGTGACCCATGGAACGCTCGTTCTCTTGACTGGGCTACTCCATCTCCAGTACCATTCTATAACTTTGCGAAAGACCCTGTTGTAGAAGGACGCGATGCATTCTGGTTAATGAAACAAAAAGGCGAATATGACGTAGACGTTGAGAAAGAAGAATACGAGGAAATTCACATGCCTGATAACTCGGGTGTGCCGATTATCATGTCAGTCTTCTTCTTTATCGCTGGCTTCGGACTTGTTTGGGAATGGATGTGGATGGCAATTCCGGCAACAATCGGTGTTGTAATTTGCATGATGATTCGTTCCTTCGACCCAGACAAAGGCTATCACGTACAGCCGTCTGAAATTCGTGAAATTGAACGTGAAGTTCGTAGGAAGGAGGCGTAAGATATGAGTCATGCACACGTAGACACGAGTAAACCACTAGAATATCAAACTCAGAAAGACTCCATGAATATCCTTGGTTTCTGGATTTTCCTTGGAGCCGAGATTGCATTGTTTGCAACGTTGTTCGGAACGTATTTCGTTCTAACAGGACGTTATGCTGACGGACCAACTCCAGCAGAGTTATTCGAGATTAAAGGCGTGCTCATTGAAACGTTTATCCTCTTAACGAGTTCCTTTACTTGTGGTATAGCGATTCATGAAATGCGTCGCGGAAGCAAGAAAGGTCTAATGGTATGGTTTATCTTAACGTTACTATTAGGTCTAGGATTCCTTTATTTCGAAATTGAAGAGTTCATTCATTATGTGCATGAAGGAGCTACAATGCAAACAAGTGCATATTGGTCTGCCTTCTTCACATTGCTTGGTACCCACGGAGCGCACGTTTCCCTAGGGATCGGCTGGATGATTCTAATCTTAATTCAACTCGCTCGTCACGGCCTGAACCAGACAACAGCACGTAAGGCCTTTATTATCTCTTTATATTGGCACTTCCTTGACGTTATCTGGATCTTTATCCTTACGGGCGTATACCTCGCAGGGATGGTGATGTAACATGGCAAATAACAATAAGCACAACCATTTCCCATGGAGTCACGTCATCGGATTTGCGTTTTCAATTCTTTTAACGCTTCTTGCGGTATGGGTTGCACTTGAGACAGACCTATCCAGAAACACGATTTTCTGGATTATTGGTGGACTTGCAATGGTTCAAGCTGCAATTCAGTTAATCATGTTCATGCACTTGCGTGAAGGAGAAGGTACAACACAAGTAGTCAACATGTTGTTTAGCTTCTTTATCGCCGCTGTCATTGTAGCTGGTTCTGTATGGGTTATGATGTCAACGATGCAAGACATGGATATGGATAACATGGAAATGGATAACATGAACGAAGAACAAGGCCATAACATGGATGATAGCCATGAAGGTCACGATATGGAAGATGAGGGTCACGATTCTCATTAATGCATGCAAGAGCATCTCTTAGGAGGTGCTCTTTTTTTGTTTTTCTTAAGTTCAGGTGGTGGAAAAGAGCAGTAGTATTCGTAATTTTATGTTATGTATTTCACCACCCAATCTCATCTCATAAGTTGCTAGCAAATTTTTTAAAGCGTATGACTTGATATTTTGTAAGATACTTAGTATTATATATCTTGAATTAAATAATCTCTAATTCGAGATAAATAATCTACAATAAAGGTGAGGGATTACTATGAGTAAAGTATTATATATTACAGCACATCCACATGATGAGACGACTTCTTACAGCATGGCTGTCGGAAAGGCATTCATTGATTCTTATCAAGAAGCGAATCCAAATGATGAAGTTGTTCATATTGACCTGTATAAAGAACATATCCCACAGATTGATGCAGACATCTTTAAAGGATGGGGTAAGCTTCAGTCCGGAGAAGAACTATCTGAAGTTGAGAAGCAAAAGGTGGAACGCCTTGGCGAACTTAGCGAGCAATTCGTTGGCGCAGATAAATACGTATTTGTAACGCCAATGTGGAACTTCTCATTCCCACCAGTAATGAAAGCATACATTGATTCTGTTGCGGTTGCTGGGAAGACTTTTAATTACACTGAACAAGGTCCAGTTGGACTATTAACTGATAAGAAAGCCATTCATATCCAAGCACGCGGAGGAATCTATTCTGAGGGTCCTGCTGCTGGAATGGAAAGTGGCCACAGCTACCTCGGGAAAGTCATGCAATTCTTCGGAGTCCCTTCCTTTGAAGGAGTATTCGTAGAAGGACATGCGGCTATGCCAGAGAAAGCTGAAGAAATTAAAGCAAACGCAATTGCGCGTGCTAAAGATACAGCTAAAACGTTCTAATAGTATTGTTTGTAAAGCATGTGGGGAGCCCACATGCTTTTTTTGTGTTTCTCTCAATAGGCACTAATGATTTTCTCTGATCCTTATATAATAAATTTTAACGCTTCTCTTGAAGTAAACCTGAAACAAAGCAAAAAAGTGCAAAGTATTCTTAAAATTTTACCATTGTAGCGCTTTCATAAAGCTACTAGAATGATAGATAGTTGCTAAAGCGCATACATCTATTCGCAAAAAAGGTTTACGTTGGAAAAGGGGAGACAACTATGAATTTATTCACTGTGGGTTCATTTCTATTCTTTACTTCATTTGTTGCAGTAATCTCGTATTTCTTAACTCGCAAAGAAAAACTAGATACACAGGATGGGTACTTTTTAGGTGGGAGAAACTTAGGAGCGTGGGTCATTGCAGGCTCGCTCATGTTAACAAACTTGTCTACTGAACAGTTAGTTGGACTGAATGCGCAAGGCTATTCAGATACGATTGCTGTGATGGGATGGGAAGTAGGCGCAGCCATCTCGCTTGTTATTGTCGCATTTTTCTTACTGCCTCGTTATTTAAAGGGTGGTATTACGACAATTCCAGATTTCCTTGAGGAACGCTATGATTTCGGAACGAAGCAAATCGTAACGATTCTATTCCTATTTGGATATGTATTTAATTTATTGCCACCCATTTTGTATTCTGGTGCTGTTGCGTTAAATGGGGTATTTAATATTCCAGAAGTGCTTGGAATCGGGCGAACGGCTAGTATTTGGGTAACGGTATTTGGGATTGGTACGATTGGTGCCATCTATGCCATTTTCGGTGGATTGAAAGCGGTTGCGGTATCGGATACGATTAATGGTGTCGGATTGCTCATCGGAGGGTTAATGATCCCTATCATCGGATTGTTTGCGCTCGGGGACGGTTCATTTACGAATGGATTTCAGATTATCGTAGAGAATTCTCCTGAGAAGTTGAACTCAGTCGGTGACTCAAGCAGTCCCGTACCGTTTGGAACCATGTTTACAGGGATGCTTCTCGTGAACCTCTTCTACTGGGGTACCGCTCAACACATTATGCAACGTGCCATCTCTGCTAAGAACTTGAAAGAAGGACAAAAAGGTGTACTTATTGCAGCATTTCTTAAGTTGTTAGGACCTGTGTTCTTAATCCTTCCTGGGATTATCGCCTATAATATGTTTGGTCCAGGAATTGAGCCAACAGATGCATACCCGATGCTTGTACAAGAAGTGTTGCCAAAGCCATTAGTAGGGTTCTTTGCTGCTGTATTGTTTGGGGCAATCTTGTCGTCCTTTAACTCAGCATTAAATTCATCTGTTACACTAATCGCATTGAACATTTATAAGCCTTATTTCAACCCAAATGCTCCAGATCATGTGGTTGTACGTAAGGGAAAATATGTTGGGATTGTACTAGCGTTATTTGCTATGTGTATTGCACCACTAATCGACAAGGTTCCACAAGGTTTCTTCCAATACCTGCAAATTGTAAATGGGTTCTACAATGTTCCGATCTTTACCATTCTCATAGTAGGTTATCTGACGAAGCGGGTTCCGGCAATTGCAGCTAAGGTTTCATTATTCGTATTCATTTCAGTCTACGCAACCACTCAGCTGATTTGGGATACCGGAGTGCATTTCTTGCATATACTAGGCATTCTATTTGTTGTTTGTACAACGATGATGCTAATCATTGGGCGCATTGCACCTAGAGACACTGCCTACATATTGGAGGAGAAAGCTAAAGTCGACATGACTCCATGGAAATTGGTCTACCCTGTAGGGATTGGCATAACTGCCGCTATGATTCTCATTTACGTTCTCTTGTCGCCTGTCGGTATTATTTAAGCATGTTCCGTTCCTTCCATATTTGATATAATGAAATTTGTGTCAATATGGATGAAAGGCGGTACAATCATGACGAAAGCGAATGAACCAATTGAATCGCTTTACCATAAAGTGTATGAAACGCTAGACGAGCTGCACCAGCAAGTTATAGAAGCTGGTGAGGACGTTACAGAATTAAACGACGTTGATTTGGAGAAACTCGATCGCACAAATTTTGCTCTGCAACTTTCTAAAGATGTGTTGGAGAACTTTGTAGACACAGGAAAGAGCATGACCATTAATTATGATAAGCGTTCTGTTACCATTGAGAATCCTAAATAAAGCCAGGCCGTGAATATACACGGCCTGGCTTTTACGTTCCCATTGGAGGAGAAGGTTGCCCTTCTGTTCTAAATTTACCTGGAGAAGTTCCTGTTACTTTCTTAAACACTTTATTAAAGTAATTCGCATTTTTGTATCCTGTTAGCTTGGCAATATCTTCAGCTGAGTATTTCGTATTGAGGAGAAGCTCTTTTGCCTTTTTGATTCGGATGTCTGTTAAGTATTGAATAGGTGTTGCATTCGTGTAGTGCTTAAACTGTCTTGTGAAATGATAGCGAGACATACCAGAGGCAATCGCCATGTCATCCGGGCCAATGTCTTCTCCATAATGATTGTTGGCAAACATAGATGCTTCAACAATCTCCTCGGGCCATTGCGACAAGCGTTTCTCTAGAGAAGTACAATAGGTAACGAGGTTCATCGTAAATTGATAAGCTAGTCCAGATGCTTGATGCGCATTTGAGATTTCCTTGGCTGTGGCTGATTGTAGGAGCTTCAGCAGGTAGGTGACTGGCTCTGAATCAGGTTGGAAATGAAGGATGTATCCGATATCTTTTTGGATTTCATTCCAATAATGCTTCACAACATCTCCATAGAGCGTGATGTACATAAATTCCCAACGATTGCTATCATCGGGAAGATAGTATCGATAGTTTCCAGGAATATTCACAATAAACCCCTGTCCAGGAGTGAGGATGTGAGTGTCGCCGTTGATGTCTATGGCACCTTTTCCTGAAATCGTATATTGAAAAATAAACTTGCCCGTATCTCGGCGATTCTGTCCATCCCAATCATAGAGGGACGAGGTTTGTTCTTCCCAACCTAGTGACCAAATTTGAGCAAGATTTTGCAGATTTCGATCAGAGAATCGGTATCCATAGGAACCGTGTTGTAAAGATTGCTTCAACATAATAGTAACCCCTTTGTATCCGTAAAATAGCTAAATTTCCCATTAATTAACCCATAAATGTTATCGGTTTCATAACTATTTTAATAGAGTTGATTCTAAAATGGCAAGCAAGAAAAGGCAATAAGTAGTGATTTTATTTACCATTGAATCCATCCTATATGATTTCTAAAATAAAAGTATCTTCATTATGTAACCGTTTACGAACAGAGTTAGGAGAATTAAACATGCCAATTACGATTGCCGAACAGAATAAGCAGTTTCATCTACAAGGGAAAGATGTGAGCTATATCTTCCATGTAATGAAGAATGGACACCTTGGCCATCTCTACTATGGGAAGAAAATTCGAGACCGTGACAGCTTTAGCCACTTAGCTAAAGAAGAGCACCGCGTAACTTCCTCCTACGTGTATGAAGATGATCCAACATTCTCATTGGATTTACTTAAGCAGGAGTACCCTTCCTATGGGACTTCTGATTATCGAGAGCCTGCCTATCAAATTGAACAGCAAGATGGAAGTCGAATAACAGATTTTACGTATCATTCTCACGTTGTCACGAAAGGGAAACCTCCTTTAGAAGGGTTGCCTGCTGTCTATACTGAAGGCGACGATGAAGCTGAGACGTTAACCATTAAGCTTGTAGATACTCATCTATCCATAGATTTGTATTTATCATACACCGTATTTCATGATCGGAATGTGATTATTCGTTCAGCTAGATTTGTGAATAGCGGAGAGGGCATACAGACGCTTACGCGTGCCTTGAGTACTTCCGTTGAATTCCCGGATGCAAACTTTGAAATGGCCCAATTGTCTGGTTCATGGTCACGAGAGCGTCATTTCGAAGAACGCCCACTCGTTCACGGTCTCCATCGGATTCAGAGTACACGAGGAACAAGTAGTAGTCAGCAAAACCCATTTCTTATGTTGAAGCGTCCAGAGACAACGGAATCATTAGGTGAGGTTTATGGATTTAGCCTTGTGTACAGTGGCAATTTCCTAGGCCAAGTAGAGGTCGATCAATACGACGTAACACGCGTCACGATGGGAATCAACCCATTCGACTTTAGTTGGGAGCTTCATCCTGGAGAGGCTTTCCAAACGCCTGAAGTTGTGATGGCTTACTCCGACAAAGGGATGACAGGTCTTAGTCATCAATATCAGAACCTCTACCAGAAGCGATTGGCGAGAGGAAATTGGAGGGACGAAGAACGTCCGATTCTAATTAATAACTGGGAAGCCACGTACTTTGATTTCGATGAAGAGAAACTTCTAGGTCTTGCGCGAACAGCAAAGGCTGCAGGTGTCGAACTGTTTGTACTTGATGATGGATGGTTCGGGAAACGTAACGATGATACAACCTCTTTAGGAGATTGGTTTATCGACCAAGAGAAGCTGCCAAAGGGGCTGCAATCCTTATCGGATCAAATTCATGACCTTGATATGATGTTCGGATTATGGTTTGAGCCTGAGATGGTTTCAAGAGAAAGTGAATTGTTTAAGGAACATCCAGAGTGGATTATTCATGTGCCTGAAAGAAGATCTTCAACGGGGCGTCATCAGCTTGTGCTTGATTTCTCAAACCAAGAGGTGGTGGATTTACTCTTTGAGCGGATGAGTGCAATTATCCGAGAGGCACATGTAGATTATGTCAAGTGGGACATGAATCGGTATATGACTGAAATTGGATCATGTACATTGCCAGCATCACGTCAAAAAGAGGTCGCCCATCGCTACATCTTAGGGGTATATGACCTATATGAACGATTAACACATGAATTTCCTGACGTCTTATTTGAATCATGTGCAAGTGGTGGGGCTCGATTTGACCCAGGGATGTTGTATTACGCTCCACAGGCTTGGACTAGTGATAACACAGATGCCATCGAAAGACTTAAAATTCAATACGGAACTTCCTTTGTATATCCGATTAGTAGTATGGGGGCACATGTCTCTGCTGTTCCGAATCACCAGGTTAGAAGAATTACGAGTTTGAAGACGAGGGCGGATGTTGCCTATTTTGGTACATTTGGTTATGAACTCGACCTGACAGCGATGGGTGAGCAAGAGTTACACCAGGTTGCTAATCAAATATCATGGTATAAAGACCATCGTCGCGTGTTTCAATATGGAACTTTCTATCGACTAAAGAGCCCATTTGCGGCAGATGGAGCTGCTACGAGTTGGATGAGTGTGTCAGACGACCAATCCATTGCCGTGGTAGGACATTATCAGGTGCTCGCGAAACCAAATCCAGGTTACGACCGCCTCTTTGTTAAAGGGCTCGACCCGGATGGAGAATACGAAATTGAAGGAAGAGAAGGAACCTACTACGGGGATGAGTTGATGAACGCTGGAATTCAGCTAGATAGTGGATATAATGGTTCCCAAACTGGTGGAATTGAAGAAACGGGTGATTTCGTATCAACCTTATTCACTTTGAAACGACTATAAAGATATAGATTAATAGACCGAGGTGGTAAATATGAAAGCTTTAGAACAAGCCTTTATGGAGAAGTTTGGTGAAGGGGAAGAAGTAGCAAGCTTCTTCGCCCCAGGCCGAGTAAACTTAATTGGAGAACATACCGACTATAACGGAGGACATGTCTTTCCGTGTGCATTGAGTGTTGGGACGTATGCAGTGGCGAGGAAACGTAAGGATTCTATCCTTCGCTTCTATTCGATGAACTTTGAAGAACAAGGGGTAATCGAAGCTACTATAGATGACCTGCACTACGTAGAGAGTGATGATTGGGCGAACTACCCAAAAGGGGTCATTGAACAGTTCCGACAAGCAGGACACCGAGTTGAGACAGGGTATGAGGTTGCCTTCTATGGAAATATTCCAAATGGAGCAGGTCTGTCTTCTTCTGCGTCAATTGAACTTGCTACAGCTGTGATGATTAAAGAGCTAGAGGGATTAAAGGTAACAGAACTCGACATGATTCAACTCTCTCAAAAGGCGGAGAATGAATTCGTTGGGGTGAACTGTGGCATCATGGACCAGTTTGCCATTGGCAAAGGAAAAAAGGACCATGCAATCCTATTAAACTGTGATACATTAGATTACAGACACACGCCTGTAAAGCTGAAAAAAGAATCGTTAATTATTGCAAATACAAATAAGCGTCGAGGGTTAGCAGATTCTGCGTACAACGAACGACGGACTCAATGTGAAGAAGCTGTGAAGGACCTCCAACACCGCTTACCTATTCAGTCTCTAGGTGAAGTAACAGAAGAGCAATTCCAACAATATGAAAGTCTAATTCAGAGTGAAGACGTAAAACGTCGAGCAAAGCATGTCATTACTGAGAATGCACGGACTATTCAAGCAGTGGACTATCTGGATAACGGGGACATCGAAGGATTTGGTCGTCTTATGAACGAATCCCATAAGTCGTTACGAGACGATTATGAAGTAACGGGTGAAGAATTAGATGCCCTTGTTGAAGCAGCTTGGGACCAAGGAGCAATTGGTTCAAGAATGACAGGAGCAGGGTTTGGTGGATGCACCATAAGCATTGTGCCGAATGAGAAAGTAGAGGCATTCATTCATGCAGTCAGTGAACGATACACAGAACGTACAGGTTTGGTTGCAGATTTCTACACAGTAGAGATCGGAGACGGAGCTAAACGATTATAAGGAGGATGAACAATGAGTGTACTTGTATGCGGAGGAGCAGGATATGTGGGGAGTCATGCTGTTGCCCAGCTGCTAGATAAAGGTGAAGAAGTAGTCGTGATTGATAACTTGCAGAAGGGTCACCGTGGCGCTCTGATGGAAAGGGCCAAATTTTACGAAGGGGACCTTCGTGACCGCCAATTTGTAAATCGTGTCTTTCAGGAGAATCCCATTCATTCCGTTATTCACTTTGCAGCAGATTCCTTAGTGGGGGAAAGTGTTGAGAAACCATTAGTGTATTACGACAACAATGTTTCAGGGGCCATTTGCCTACTTGAGGCAATGGCAGAGCATGATGTGAAGCGGATTGTATTCTCTTCTACGGCGGCGACTTATGGAGAACCAGAGCAAGTACCCATTCAAGAGACAGACCGCACAGAACCGACAAATCCTTATGGGGAGACGAAGCTTGCGATTGAGAAAATGCTGAAATGGGCGGAGCAGGCACATGGTATACGTTACGTTGTACTGCGTTACTTTAATGTAGCTGGAGCGGACCCACAAGGACGCATTGGGGAAGACCACCGACCTGAGACGCATCTTATTCCAATTATCCTTCAAGTTGCACAAGGGAAACGCGAGAAGATTATGATCTTCGGAGATGATTATCCAACTCATGATGGGACTTGTATTCGCGATTATATCCACGTTACGGACCTTGTCGATGCACACCTTCTTGCGATTGAGAAATTGGTTCGAGATGAGGAAAGTGGGATATACAATCTGGGTAATGGTCATGGATTTACGGTTAAGGAAGTGATTGATGCTGCTCGTGAAGTAACAGGAGAAGAGATTGTAGCCGAAGTGGCGCCAAGACGTGCTGGAGACCCGGCTCAACTTGTTGCATCCAGTGAGAAAGCGATGAGGGAGCTAGGATGGAATCCGAAATATGCAGATTTGCATACGATGATTGAAACAGCCTGGGATTGGTTCCAAGCCAAACCAAACGGTTATGACAACGAATAGAGAGAGGTGATGAAGGGTGACGATTTATGTACACATCGAGCGATTGCTCTCATTTAGTGTAGACAAAGGACTGCTCTCTACTTGGGACGTACGCTATGCTCGTAATGCACTGCTGAAGTTGTTTCATTTAGATGGAATCGAACCACTTCCAACCCCTGAAGAAGTAGAGCTAGATTCGCCTGTCTCCATCTTACACGACATGCTAGATTATGCTGTCCAACATGGGTTGATTGAAGAGGATACCGTAACAGAGCGCGATTTATTCGATGCGAAGATCATGGACGCTGTTCTACCCTATCCAAGTAGTATCATTCGCTCATTCTACGAGACATATGAACAAGAAGGGGCGTTAGCTTCGACAGATTGGTTTTATGAACTGTCTAAGGACTCCAATTACATTCGGACGGAACGCATAGCGAAGAATATGCATTGGTACAGCCCGACTGCATACGGAGACTTGGAAATAACGATTAACTTATCGAAACCAGAGAAAGACCCAAAAGCCATTGCCGCGGCGAAATCGAACACGTCATCGTCCTACCCTCTATGCTTACTATGCAAGGAAAATGAAGGATACGCTGGACGTCTTGATCATCCAGCACGAGACCAACATCGAATCATTCCGGTTGAGCTTGAAGGAACAGAGTGGTACTTGCAGTATTCACCTTATGTCTACTATAACGAGCATGCAATCATCTTGTCTCAACAACATGAACCGATGGAAATATCAAAGGCCGGCTTTGCTCGCTTATTGCATTTTGTTGAGCAGTTTCCGCACTATTTCGTTGGGTCGAATGCTGATTTGCCAATCGTAGGTGGTTCTATTCTGAGTCACGATCACTTCCAAGGTGGACATCATGACTTTCCGATGGCCAAGGCTCCAATTCAAGAGAAAATGCAGGTTAAGGGTTATGAGGATGTAGAGGTAGGACTTGTTCGTTGGCCGATGTCGGTCATTCGTTTGAAATCACGAGACCGCTCACGCCTAACACAATTAGCCGAGCACATTCTGCAGAGTTGGATTGACTATAGCGATGAAACGGTTGGCGTATTTGCTCATACGAACGGAGAACGTCATAATACGATTACTCCTATTGCTAGAATGCGGGATGGCGCTTTCGAAATGGACCTTGTCCTTCGGAACAACCGTACTAGTGAAGAACACCCAATGGGAATCTTCCATCCACACGAAGAAGTTCACCATATAAAGAAAGAAAATATCGGATTAATTGAAGTGATGGGTCTAGCTGTATTACCTGGACGTCTTGTAGAGGAAATGAAAGTGCTTTCTCACCATATGATCCAAGGTACGTTACAAGCTGAAGGATACGATGATGATCGTATTAAGAAGCACATCCCTTGGGCATTGGACATTGCTGAACATCAATCGTTTGATGAGAATACGGTTATGACAATTCTTCAAGAAGAGATAGGGAAGACCTTTGCAACAGTACTTGAGCATGCAGGTGTATTTAAGCAAGATGAACAAGGTCAAGCGGCTTTCCGCAACTTTGTAAACCATCTATAGTTCCCATAATGAAAGCCAGACCCAACAGGGTCTGGCTTTTCTATTAATGATAGCGGTTCTCATAAATATCAGGGTTACTTCTAAGCCGTTTACGGACAAATGGATCATGGATGAGGACCATATAAATCCCCACGTGTGCGTATACCAAGCTAATAATAAACATCGTGAGCAACAATCCTGATAGAAACGGCGGTGCACTTACACTTGTATACACAATAATATAGTACGCCCACATGGCTCCGATAAACGGAATATGTCCTAATGCGGATTTAGGGTAACTCTTCCATAAGAATAAAGGTGTTACACTAGCTAAAATTAGATAAACTGCAAGAATGTCCATTTTATTTCACTCCTTCACGAAAACGACGACGCTTTCCGATATGGTTCTAGTTGTTGTCTTATAGAACATTTACCACAGAAGGAGAGAGATTAATCATGCAAAGTGGTTCAAATTCTATAGAAGATGCTCTGCTAGTAATCGATAGGACGTTTTGCGAGCTTCCTGGTCATATATATTGGTAATCAGGAGGAACTCATCAGTTTGGTAGCGTTCAGACAATAAAGTGAGCTGTTCTTTCACATGCGCAGGTGTCCCGACAATGGTTCGACGACGATTGCGTTTAATCTTTTCAATTTCTCGCTCTGTAAATGAATGAGCTTCTACCTCTTCGACTGAAGGGACAGTCGTATCTTCATTCTTCTCAACTTGAAGCAGCCACATATCTTGGCTTTGAGCAAGCCTTTCTGCTTCTTCTTGTGTTTCAGCGCAAACAACAAATACACAGGCATTAATGGCTGGTTCACTTCGCCCAGGGGAGGGCTTGAACCGATCTAAATAGGTAGAGATAGCCTCATCGGCCTTATCTGGACTTATAAAGTGTCCAAATGTAAAGCCTGTTCCATTAATGGCTGCATGCTTCGCCCCGCGTTCTGACAAGCCGAGAATCCATGTTTCAGGGTTCGATGATGTGCGAGGCGTCGCGAGTACACCCTTGTACGCGTGGTCATCAGGCAGTGTATCATATAAGTAACCATGCAATTCTTTCACTTGGCGAGAAAATGCACTTAACGTTTTTGACGCTCCATCGGTTAATGCCATCCGGGTTTGCTGGGACCCTCCAGGGGAACGCCCCAGTCCTAAATCAATACGATTTGGGAAAAACGCCTCTAACACTTTAAAGTTCTCTGCGACTTTAAGAGGGCTATACTGTGGCAGGAGTACCCCTCCAGAACCAACCCGAATGGTTGACGTTGCAGATGCAATTCGTGTCATAAGAATTTCTGGAGAAGACCCTGCTAGTCCGTTTGTATTGTGGTGTTCAGCTACCCAATAGCGTTCGTATCCTAATGATTCTGCATATTGGGCGAGCTCTAACGTTTGGTTCAAAGCCTGTTCTGGAGCGGCTCCTTTTGGGATGGGAGATTGGTCAAGTATACCGAGTCTCATGAAGGTGTCCCCTTTCTCGTAGAAGATTCTAGTTTAAATTGAGTACGATTATCATACCACAGAAGGAGAAAGGTCTTCCTTCGTAACGCACACAAAAGCCCCCTTCTCGTGAGAGAGGGGGCGTTCTGGTTTAGATCGATTGATTTTGGTTGTTCTTTGTGATGACGACGCTCTGTACAGCGCTCATACGCTTTCGGACGAGCTGATTATGGAATAGAACAAGGTAGAGAGCGACATGAGCGTATGCTACGTTGAGGATGAATACGGATAGCAGGAACGCATAAGTCACACCTGTCACCTGAAAAGCAGCAAATTCTACAATGAAGAATCCCCACATCCCAATCAATAGAGGAAGTTGAATAAGGGCCATTTTACGGTGTTCAATCCACAAGAACAACGGCGTTACACTAGCTAACATCATATACACCAACAACACATCCATGAATCTCACCCCTTGTAAAGTTTAATTTGTGACGCAAAACTGTCTAAATTGTGACGACTTTGTGAACTTATCTATACTATACCACGTTTTCTGAAAAATGAAAACGCTTATATTAAAATGGGCAATCTGTTCTAGTATGAAATAAAAAAAGCCCTCCCCTAAGAGGGAGGGCGAACTGACGGTTTCCTTAAACGTCTTTCTTAGAGATGTACCAGTCGATGTACTCAATTCCTTCTTCGTTCGCGCGATTTGCAGCAGCCTCTTGTGTTTTAGGAGGAGCTACAACGGCCTTATCACCAGGGTTCCAGTTCGCTGGAGTAGAAACAGATTTCTCATCCGTTTTCTGAAGAGCTTTCACGAGACGAAGAATTTCTTGCATGTTACGACCAGTCGTAAGCGGGTAATAGATAATAGAACGAACGTACTGCTTATCGTCAATGACAAATACCGCACGTGAAGTTTCAACTTGACTCTCGTTCGGCATAATCATGCCATATTTCTTCGCCACACCTTTATCGAGATCCGCAATGACAGGGAATTCAATGGTTGTGTTAAAGTTCTCTTCAATACTCCGAATCCAAGCAATATGGGAGTTTACGCTATCAATGCTTAGTCCAAGCAATTCTGTATTTAGTTCACGCAATTCCGGATAGATTTCTTGGAACGCGACAAATTCTGTTGTGCAGACTGGTGTGAAATCAGAAGGGTGAGAGAATAGAACGACCCATTTACCTGAATAATCGCTAAGATTTACCGTTCCTTGACTTGTTGCTGCTGTAAATTGAGGCGCCACATCACCAATACGAGGTAGATAGGTGCGCTCTTCTTGTTGGTTTGAATTTTGTTCCATTAGTATTCCTCCCTTTTTACTATGTATTATCGTTTACGAATTAAGCATACAACACGGTGGCGAAATTTTCAAAAGATTTAATCATAAATATGGTACTTTTTTTCAATTCATACATCTTAAAGAAAAACGGTGCTTCATGTAATAGGCTTGTCTCTCATACACTTCAATAATGGAGTGGAAAGGAGAGGGGCCAATTGAGGAAGCAAGCGATGCAGGCAGGGTGCTATGCCCTCCTGTCCATTACTTTCTGGGGGATTTCCTTTGTTTCAACAAAGGCTGTGCTACAAGAGGTTGGTGCATTTACGCTCCTTTCAACACGATTTGGAATTGGGGCATTCTTCTTATTCATGATCATAATGGGGACAAGGGTTCGGTGGGCATTCAGCCTACGTACAATTCCTAATCTACTTGTGTTGGCTGTTCTTGGGGTATTTGTTCATCAAATGCTCCAAGCCTTCTCCTTATTGACCATCCAAGCCTCAGAGGCAGGGTGGCTCATCTCGCTCTCTCCAATCTTTACAGCACTATTGTCTGTACTCTTTCTTCATGAACGATTTAAAGGGTGGTATGTAATTGGAATGACAATCGCAGCGTTTGGGATTGTAGTTCTAACGACAAATGGGGATGTCTCCGCTGTTGTTGGACATTGGCAATGGGGCTACGTGTTCATGATTGCTTCCACGCTCAATTGGGCGGTGTATACCTTGCTTCTAAGAGGATTATCGCTCCCATATCCTCCACTACTAACGACGTTTTACATAAGTTTATTCGGATTCTTCATGACGCTCCCGTTGTTCGTGAAATTTAAAGGGTGGACTCAACTCGTCCAACTATCAGGGAGCGGGTGGAGCCATTTGCTATTTTTAGGAGTCTTTGTGTCTGCACTTGCTTATTGGTATTGGGGCAAGGCGCTTACCCTTCTAAGAGCGAGTAAAGTTAGCACATTTCTTTACCTAGAACCTCTAGCAACGTTGATAGGCGCTGTATTAATCTTACATGAACGTATTGTTCTAACGACCATTCTAGGCGGGATGTTAATCTTAGTTGGTGTCATCCTCGTTCAGCGGCAGTGACTGTATAAAATCTAGCCGGTAATCGAACGATAAAGACGAATGGGGGTGTACAATAGATGGCTAAAAAACGTAATAGAGCTCAAGAAGCGGTAACGGCAACAGCGAAAACGATTAAGGATACTGCAGATACAGCGTTTGATAACGTTCAAGCTGCAGCAGAAGCAACTGAAAGCGTAGCGATGAATACGGTTGATAAATCTGCTGATGCTTTAAACAAAGCATTTGATCGAAAATAAATGTTAAGACATAGTGCTGAATAGCCGCTATGTCTTTTTTTAATCCTTCATGGTTACATAAAAGTGCGTACTAGGCAGTGAAATGGGGAAGTCGTACACTGGGGTCAGAAGGAGTGATGAATGTGAAAGGAATTGGAATTTATGAATACGGAGGCAAAGAAAATTTGTCTCGTATACAATTGCCTGACCGCGAATTAGAAAGCAATGAAGTCAAAATTATGATTAAGGCAGCAGCTGTGAATCCGGTTGACTGGAAGTTAAGAGAAGGGTATCTAAAGGAAGATATCAACTATGAATTACCATTAATACTTGGGTGGGACGTTGCTGGAATCGTAAAGGAAGTTGGCTCTAGCGTATCGAAGTTCAAAGTTGGTGATTACATTTATAGTCGACCTGATTTAATGAAGCACGGTAGCTATGCTGATGAGATGATCCTAGAAGAATACTTAGTAAGCAAGAAGCCATCTACCTCTACATTTGAAGAAGCAGCCTCCTTTCCTCTCGTTGGATTGACGACAATTCAAGCGTTAATCGATCATGCGAAGCTACAATCAGGAGAGAAAGTGCTCATTCATGCTGGCGCAGGAGGGATAGGAACATTTGCGATTCAATTTGCGAAAGCAATGGGTGCGTATGTCGTTACGACTACGAGCGCTAAAAACCATGAATTTGTTAAAGGTCTAGGAGCGGATGAGATTATTCACTACGATGAAGAAGACTTCTCGAATGTAGTAAATGATGTGGATGTTGTCTTTGATACGTTGGGTGGGGATGTCCTTCTTAAGAGTTATGAGGTACTCACTCACTATGGCAGGCTTGTTACAATTGCAGGGGGACCGAATACAATTGTTCCTCGAAATGAGACTGCCGATGAGAAAGAAATTAAGACCTATTTCGAATTCACGGATCCAAATGGCAAACAGCTAGATGACATTACACCGCTAGTAGAAGAAGGGAAAATTCGAGCGGTTGTGGATACTATCTATCCCCTTACGCTAGAAGGCGTAAAAGAGGCGCACGCGCATAGTGAACAAGGGAGAACGAAAGGTAAGATTGTCTTATCTTCAAAATCTAACTCATAGAGTTGGTAACGTAAGAACGCTCAAGCTTCGTGTGAAGGATGAGCGTTCTTTTCGTTCTCTTACATATTCATCTTCTGAATGGTTCGGACGTAGCCAATTATTCCACCGATACATAAGACTACGATCACACCATATAGTACATATGCAGACATACCGAATGTTTGGTAAGCATAGGGAAGCGTAAAGGTTAGGAGCGCTACAAAGAATAGGGCTGCACCTGATAGTACGCCGAACATTTCCTTGTCCGCATGAAAGTATTCCTCTTTATATCCTGGGATGATGGATAGTTTTTTTAGTCCACCGAGTAGATATCCTGTTATTAGAAGAAAGAATCCTAGAAGGATTGGAATCATAATCTGAATTCTCCTCTCACAAAGTCCTTTTACACTATATCATAGATTGTATTACGTACAAAGATTTCATAGGAGTCGTACCATTTATAAGAAGGACAAGCGATTTCTTCATCGAATATAGTAAGTAAAGTGGTAGGGTGTGGCTAAGCTTGCCTATTTAGTTTTGAATATTCTGTTAATTTAGTGTTAGGAACGAATGTATGGGTTTCACCTACATATACATACATTAATCTAAAGGAGTAGGGGATGAAGTGGGCATGGAAACACTTCCGTTTAATATGGAATATGTGTATGGGAAGCAGTTGAGAGAAGTGCCTGTAAATGCAGATGATATGCTGAAAGGAACCAATTACTTGATTGATCTTCTCCACAATGATCTTGTAGAGAAACGTACAAAGGCAAAGTGGTGTAGTTGGATTGGGGTCTACTCAAGAATTTTAGGTGACGTCAGCGTCAGTGAGCAATACTTACTCCAAAGTATTAACCTTTATAAAGAGTTGGATGATTACAATCAAATCTTCGTATCGAGTTTAAGATTAGCGGTGACCTATCAATGGAAGGGGCAATACGATCAAGCCATTGCTTGTCTTCAGCAGCTTCTGTCTGAAGTGGATGGAAGAACTGAACTTGAGACGTATCGAGACTTTGTATACCAACACCTTGGCAAGTGTTATTTCGAGCAAGGGGCTTACCGTGAGGCCATTGATTTCTTTATGAAAGCATATGTAATTCGTCAAGTGAAGGGCGATGAGAAGCTTCTTCAGTCAACAGAATATGCTTTATCACAATGCAAGGCCGCTACCGTTTAAGAAGAAGCTCGCTCCTCTTTAAGGGAGTGAGCTTTCATTCTTATAATGGAGCATTACGATGTCGTTATATTCTTCTACTGCTTCTAGTGAGAGTTGAGTAACTAACTCATGAGATTTAAATAGCGGAATGCCTTTGCCTAACAATGTAGGGATGACGGCTATCTTAAACTCATCAATTAAGTTATGGTTTAAGAATGTCTGAATCAGTTCACTGCCACCAACAAGCCATATTTTCTTTCCTTGGTGATGCTCCTTTAATTCTTGCACAAATTCAGTTGGGTCTTCGTTAATAAATTTAACGTACTCATCTTGCCCGCTACGCTTTCTTGAGAATACAAAGCATTGTTGTTCTTCGTAAGGGAAAGGCACATCAAACCCTAATACTTGGTCATACGTTTTACTTCCGAGGAGGACGGTGTCAACTGTCTCAATGAATGATGAGAAGCCATTATCTCCTTTACCATTGACCTTCTCGAGCCAACCGACACTGCCGTCTTCTTTGGCGATGTATCCATCTATACTCATAGCTATGTATAAGACCGTTTTTCTCATATCATCTCTCCTATCTTCTCCCTAATAATCATACACGAACATTTGTTCTTATACAACTGATATCTTTTGAAATCTTCTACTACCTTAGCCCTTTCCTGCACTGTATAAAGGAAAAGCCCATCGTCGGTCAGACATTGGACTTTTCCTTATTGGTCTTACGCATGAATCAATCTTGATCTTTCTTTTCTCGTGTCCGCTTCTTAAATTCTTCTGGGAATAACTCTTCTGAGCTTTCCATACGAAGTTTCTTCGGAACGAGCAGTTGGCGTTTTCGGTCATACACATGTTCACCTAGGTGTAACACCTGATTCTCCATATAAATATGGAAGTAAATTTCGAATACGACAATGAAAAAGGTTGCACCTAGTGCCATATTGACTGTATCAAGAGCAAATCCATAAAGCGTAACTCCAAATGCAAAGAGGACAAGGAACGATGTGATGGCTTCTAATAAGGTAGCGAGAACAATGCCAAACCGTTTCAACACGAAAATGTCAAATAACGGATAGGTAACCACTGTGAGGAGGAGGGTTATGAGAAATATATTAATTAGTGATGCGCCGGTTAATGCAGCATAGAGTGGAAATACTGCTGTAATGACAATCGAAAGCTTTAATAATAGTGCCATGCTATGAGTAAAGAGTGCTCCGTGTTTATGCTTCATGGGCAACGCCAATCGAAGCAAGCGCTTGTTTCTTTTCATGGATTGTACGATAGGAAACATGTTGAGTAAGTTGTCCAAAGGAAGATACGTAACACTCCAAAAGCTTGAGTTCTTCTATTTGTTCATGAGGGATGGAAGGGTCAAGAAACAGTTCTACATCTCCATCTTCATCGACGATAATCTCAGATGTTGTTTGTGGTTGTTTTTGTATGGCAATAAAGCGTTTAGGAAGCACCGCTTCTGTAACGGTCATCAAATGAAGCTCATCATGGCATTCAGCTAACTGAATTACGACTTCACTTGAGGTGTTATGAGACCAATATAAATACTGTTGTGTTGGAGTTTGATGCCATACGTTTTCATGAACCGAGGTAGGTTTAAATGGATGTTTGTTCATTGATGCCATTCCTTTCTCAGTAGGTAGTAGGCTTATTTTCTACAAGAACGGGTCAATTTAAACAAACTTTCCGGAAGGATTGAACGAAAAAAAGGCCTCATCCTAGATGAGACCTACAGTCTTGGCTTACGCATCGGATAATAATTTTATTTCAACGTCATCTCGGCGTCCAAATCGAAACGCTTCATCTTCGCTTTGAATAAATACATCGATACGGTTCCCTTCAATAGCACCGCCAATATCTCCTGCTATCGCAACTCCATAGCCTTCTACCCATACCTTAGTACCTAATGGGATTACTTCAGGGTCTACGGCGATCACTTTTTTGTCTGGGTTCTGAAGAAGGTTAATACCCGTCTTCGTAATTCCGCTACATCCTTCACAATGTGCCGTGTAGGCCGTTGCTTCCACGGACAAAGTCCGTTCCACTTTATGCTCTCCAATGGTCTCGACAAACCGTTCTAAATTTCCTGATTTAGTCGTCAGCGTTAATTCTTTATTTGTAAGCTCGGAAGAAATGGTCGGGTCAAGAGAGTCAGCCTCACTAGCTTCCGTTAATTGAGGGATTACAGAAAGAGTAAGAATAAAGCTAATAATTGCGAATGAAAGTTTCTTCATGTGTTCATCCTCCTCGTCATGATGGATACAAAAACAGAGTATAACAGGCATGAATCTCATGGCCGTTACACTCTGATTACAGTTGCCTTACAAGTTGTTCACTCGGAATGTCGATGAACGGTTTGTATGAGGCGATCTAATTTGACTTGTTTGAAGGTAACACAGGGGTAAGTAGTTGTTCAATGGATTTGTTTGAAAAGGCGAGAACTCGCCAATTGACCCAAATCATTCCAGACTGAGTCTGGTGGATGAGCGAGCTGCGATGTTCGCTCATCTTCACATAGCTATGTGCTTCTTTAGGAAGGATAGAGCGCAAGGTTTCTTCGCCTTTCGTAATGAACCAGCTCTTTAAGAATGGCTTCACTTTATCCCAAGTCACTTCACCATCCTTAGAATAGAAGTGAAATTTACCTTTCTGGAATCGGATCTCTCCCTTCGATTGCTCGGAAGAAAGTGGCTCTATCGTATAGTTACGTCCTTTATACATAACTTTATTGTCTTGAAATACGTTGGCATTCTCTCGAAGTGTACGGTAATGATCCGCTATCGTGGCACTTTGCCCGACTACCCATAAGTGTATCCGTTCCTGCCCCATACCTCGAGGAGCAGTTACAACAATCCCCTTATAGGCATCGTAATGTATGGAAGGCTTCCCTTCATCCTGATAGCGGAGTGAATAATAAATGGGTTCCCCTTGATCGTAAAAGATTGGCATCCAACATTCTCCTTTCCTTCCTATCGTACCTAAATTTGCTGTAGACGTACAAATTAAAGACTTCCTTAGAATAAATGCATGTGGCTAGCAGAAGCTATATGAAACAACCTATACGAAGGAAGGAAATGGACGATGAACTTTAAAATTATAGATTGGCCCACCTTTATCGGGGCACTCATCCTATTGTTAGGTGTTACAATCCCCCTTGTTCTATTCCCAGAGTCTGGAGCACGTGTTGTAGACTTGGCAAATGCCTTTATGACTTCAAATTTTGGAGTCTTGTACCTCATTATGGGACTCGCTGTCCTCTTCTTTTTGATTTATGTCGCGTTTAGTGAAAATGGGAAAATCAAGCTAGGGGACGAGCATGAACAACCAGAATTCAACAACTTCTCTTGGGCGGGTATGATCTTCTGTGCTGGAATCGGGTCTAGTATTTTGTACTGGGCTACGATAGAGTGGGCGTATTATTATCAAGCACCCCCGTTTGGCATTGAACCTGGTACTCAAGCAGCCATTCAATGGAGTAGTACGTATGGCTTGTTTCACTGGGGTCCCATTGCTTGGGCGATTTACTCACTACCAGCCTTGCCAATGGCGTATTTCTACTATGTGAGAAAAACCCCAATCTTGAAGATTAGTGAAGCGACAAGACCAGTGATTGGTAAATATGCAGATACAGGAGTCGGGAATTTAATTGATATTCTATTTATGTTCGGTTTAATCGGTGGGGCAGCCACAACATTAGCTCTCGGAACACCTATGATTGCGTATGGATTCAGCAACTTATTTGGCTTTGAAGTAACCTTACTGTTAAAGACAGTCGTGTTATTATTTACGACCGTAATCTTTGCAGTCAGTGCGTTTGCTGGATTGAATAAAGGAATTAAAGTGCTGAGTGATATTAACCTGTGGCTCTCTATTTTCCTTGTGGCCTTTATCTTTGTCTTTGGACCCACTCGCTTCTTGTTAGAAACAACGTTCTCAAGCTTTGGTCTGATGCTTGATAATTTCTTCCGTATGAGTACGTGGACAGAGCCTTACGGTGAAATGGGGCCATTCGCACAAACTGGTTTCCCAGAGACATGGACCGTGTTCTACTGGGCGTGGTGGCTTGTGTATGCTCCATTCGTTGGTTTATTCGTTGCTAAGATTTCAAGAGGGAGAACAATTAAGCAAATGGTGCTTGGGACTATTGTCTACGGTTCTACGGGGAGTTTATTGTTCTTCGGGGCGCTTGGAAACTATGGCTTACACCTACAGTTGACAGATCAGTTTGATGTCATCGGTGTGTTAAACAATTCAGAGCCGGCCAAAGCCATAATAGATGTAGTGGCGACGCTTCCTTTATCATTTATCATGGTGCTCATTTTCACCGTATTATCAATTATCTTCTTAGCAACCACGTTTGATTCTAGTTCCTATATCCTTGCTTCTGTTGTTCAGAAATCGGTGGAAGGCGAACCTCTGAAATGGAATAGACTGTTCTGGGCGTTCGCGCTTTGTTTAATGCCTCTTGTCCTTATGTTCCTCGGGGGATTGAAAGTGTTACAAACGGCGAGTATCGTAGGTGGATTCCCGCTCTTATTTATTATGTTGCTGCTCGCCATGTCCTTTATGAAAGCTTCTACAATGGATATTGAGACAGCTGGAGAAGCTGAGCCTAAATCAATCTATGTGGATTACGACAAAGTGAAGGAGAAACGGAAACGAAGAAAGTGGCGTAAGAAAAAGAAAAAGGGACCAGACGAGACACATGTTGATAACGAGAAAGACGACTAACATGGTTTGTTGAAATCGTTAAGAGGGAAAGAATGTGTTGAAAGGCATATACCCCTACAATTTGATGCGACCAACGTATAACTGGGTCGCATCTTTTATCTTTACGAACGTACATAAGGAGTGAGTGAAATGGGAGAGAAGCTTGTTTCAACATTTTCAATCGTTGCATATGACCCTGAGAGTGAAGAATTGGGAGTTGCAGTACAATCTAAATTCTTAGGGGTTGGTGGGATTGTTCCATACGCAGAAGCAGGTGTTGGAGCGGTTGCCACACAATCGCTTGCGAATCCAACCTACGGGCCAGAAGGACTCCGTCTATTGAAAGAAGGGATGAGTCCTGGAGCTACCGTGCATCATTTAACGAGAGAAGATGAGGACGAAGCATGGAGACAAGTAGGGATTGTAGATGCTTCCGGGAATGCAGCTACTTATACAGGGGAAGATTGCTATGAATGGGCCGGTGGGATAACTGGCAATGGATACGCTGTTCAAGGGAATTTGTTGGTTAGCGAAGAGACAGTCACATCTATGGCAGAAACCTTCGAGAAGACTGAAGGTTCTTTGTCAGAAAGGCTCTTATCATCGCTTGAAAGCGGGCAATCTGCAGGTGGAGATAAGCGTGGCATGCAGTCTGCAGCAATCCTCGTAGTGAAAGAAGGTGGTGGCTACGATGGGCTCACAGATCGTCTTGTTGATTTACGTGTAGACGATCACACTGAACCAATTCAAGAATTAAAACGCATTTATAGGCTTCATCAGCTGTATTTCGGGGAATCTAATGAACAAGATATCCTAACGATAGAAGGCACGACGAAGGAAGAGATGAAGCGCCATCTTAAACGGTTAGGATACATTCCAACAACCAACATATCAGACACAATTCTGAATAAGTCGTTGACTACATTTATCAACACAGAAAACTTCGAAGGCAGAGCCCAACCAGACGGCCTAATTGATGCTCATGTACTCGAATTTATGAAAACAAGATAGATTGAAATCCAGAAGGCATTCTTTATCGAAGGATGTCTTCTTTTAAAATAAAATTATGCCAACACATACAGAACATATAATAATGATTGTTGCTAAAATACAAAAAGTACATACAATTTATACTGTACAAATTAGTTGGGGTGATGTATGCTATTCACGTAGACAAAAGAAAGGGAGAGACAAATGAAAACAAAGATTATGGATTGGCCTACATTTATAGGAGCCTTCCTCTTGTTACTGTTCGTAACAATTCCTCTAATTATTTTTCCTCAACAAGGAGCCGATATAGTCGGACAGGCAAACGATTTCATGACATCGAACTTCGGAGTGCTGTTCCTAATTATGGGCTTGGGCGCATTATTCTTCCTCATTTATGTCGCCTTTAGTAAGAATGGACATATTAAATTAGGAGACCAGGGAGAGAAACCTGAATTTGGGAATTTCTCTTGGGCTGCCATGTTATTCTGTGCAGGGATTGGGTCTAGTGTTCTCTATTGGGGAACAATCGAATGGGCTTATTACTACCAATCACCTCCATTCGGTATGGAGGCTGGCACACAGGAAGCGATTGCGTGGTCTTCTGCTTATGGAATGTTCCACTGGGGACCGATTGCATGGGCACTTTATACATTACCAGCATTACCGATTGCGTACTTCTATTACGTAAGGAAGAAACCTGTATTAAAGATTAGTGAAGCTTGTCGACCTGTTATCGGAGACAAAGCAGATGGACCACTTGGGAAAGTAATCGATGTTCTGTTTATGTTCGGATTAATGGGTGGAGCAGGTACAACGCTTGCACTTGGAACGCCTATGATTGCACAAGGGGTTTCACACTTAACTGGCGCGGAGCCAACAATTGGACTAAAGACAGTGATTCTTGTCGTATGTACAGTCATCTTTGCAGTTAGTGCGTACACAGGATTAAAGAAAGGGATTAAAGTTCTGTCAGATGTGAACTTATGGTTATCTCTATTCTTGCTTGCATTTGTCTTTGTATTTGGTCCAACTCTATTTATCTCAGAGGCTACGTTTAATAGTCTAGGACTTGTATTGGATAACTTCTTTAAGATGAGCACATGGACAGAGCCATTTAGAAACTTTGGTCCGTTCAATGAAACTGGTTTCCCAGAAGGCTGGACGATTTTCTATTGGGCATGGTGGCTTGTGTACGCACCATTTATCGGATTATTTATTGCTAAGATCTCAAGGGGACGTACCATCCGTCAAATGATTATTGGAACCATTCTATATGGATCAATTGGGTGTGTCTTGTTCTTTGGAATCATTGGAAACTATGGCTTATATATGCAGCTTTCAGGTCAGTATGACGTAATCGCTGTCCTTAATAGCCAAGGTGCACCAGCTGCCATCATTGATGTATTCAACCAACTTCCACTTGGTTCATTTATTATCGGAATCTTCACGATTTTAGCAGTGATCTTCTTAGCGACAACATTTGATTCAGGTTCTTACATTCTTGCATCTGTTACACAGAAGAATGTCGAGGAAGAACCGCTTCGATGGAACCGCCTATTCTGGGCGTTTGCACTATGCCTACTGCCGTTAACGCTCATGTACCTCGGTGGATTAGGTACGCTGCAAACCGCGAGTATTGTAGGAGGATTCCCGTTAATCTTTATCATGTTCATGCTAGGTTGGTCGTTTATGAAAGCTTCAAACGAAGACTTGGAAGCTTCTGAAGAGTATCGCCCTAAAACGATTAATCTCGATGCGCGCAAAATACGTCAACGCAAGAAGATGCGAAAACAAGAGCAAGAGAGTGGCGGAAAGAACGACAAGATTACAGGGTAAAACGGAACAGGCTGCCCTAAAGGCAGCTTGTTTTTTTATTTAATTCACAATCCATATTTATACATAAACGCTAGAAAGAGGAGATTAGAAGATGAAGCGAAACATTATTGATTGGCCTACGTTTATAGGGGCTTTTATCTTGTTGATTTCAGTGACCATCCCACTCGTCCTATTCCCGGAAGCGGGGGCGGCAGTGGTAAACGATGCGAACGAATTTATGACTTCCACGTTCGGTGTTGTGTTCTTAATTATGGGCTTGGCTAGTTTCTTCTTTGTGCTGTATGTGTCCTATAGCAAGAACGGGCAAATTAAATTAGGGGATGAAGACGAAGAGCCTGAATTCGGGAAATTCTCTTGGGCAGCCATGTTATTCTGTGGAGGAATTGGCTCGAGCATTCTGTACTGGGGGACGATTGAGTGGGCTTATTACTATCAATCCCCGCCATTTGGAATTGAAGCGGGGACAGAAGAGGCCATTGCGTGGTCTTCTGCTTATGGAATTTTTCATTGGGGTCCTGTAGCATGGGCCATTTACACACTTCCAGCACTTGCGATTGCTTATTTCTACTATGTGAGAAAACGTCCTGTATTAAAGGTTAGTGAAGCGTGTCGTCCTGTTATTGGTAAATATGCTGACGGATGGTTAGGGAAAGTCATCGATATCCTGTTCATCTTCGGTATTCTTGGAGGTGCAGGAACCACACTTGCCCTAGGAACACCCATGATTGCTCAAGGTGTCTCGGAATTAACGGGACTACAGCCGACGTTAGGGTTGAAAACGTTTATTTTGCTACTATGTACGGCTATATTTGGAGTAAGTGCTTATACGGGACTTAAGAAAGGAATTAAAGTACTTAGCGATATTAACCTGTGGTTAGCTATTTTTCTATTAGTGTTTGTCTTTATCTTTGGTCCAACGCTCTTTATATCAGAATCAACGATTAATAGTTTAGGCGTTGTGGTAGACAATTTCTTTAGAATGGGCACGTGGACAGAGCCGTTCGGAGACTTTGGTCCATTTGCTGAGACGAAATTTCCAGAGGGGTGGACAGTCTTTTACTGGGCATGGTGGCTCGTTTATGCTCCTTATATTGGATTGTTCGTCGCTAAGATTTCTAGAGGAAGAACGATTAAACAGATGGCGATGGGTACAATGGTGTACGGTACGCTAGGTTGTGTATTGTTCTTTGGGGTCATTGGAAACTATGGGCTTTATATGCAGCTTTCAGGAGAATACGACGTGTTGGCTGTTTTAGCGCAACAAGGCGCTCCTGCTGCCATTATCGAAGTCTTTGGTCAATTGCCGCTTGGGACATTTATCGTTGGAATCTTTACGGTGTTGGCTGTGATCTTCCTTGCGACATCATTTGATTCGAGCTCATACATTTTAGCGTCTGTTGCACAGCGTAACGTAGAAGACGAGCCGCTACGTTGGAATCGATTATTCTGGGCATTCTCATTAGCCATACTTCCTCTTACCCTTATGTATATAGGTGGGCTGAGTACACTTCAGACCGCAAGCATAATAGGCGGGACACCGCAACTGTTTATTATGGCACTGTTAGCATGGTCATTTATGAAAGCTTCGAATGAGGATTTAAGAGCATCAGAGAATTATAAGCCTAAGACAATCTACTTAAATGCCAAAGAAATTAAAAAGCGGAGAAAAAAGAGGCGTCAAGTTCTTCAGGAGTCTCAAACAGAAACGAAAGCGAAATAGAAGAAGAGGAAACTAGAAGTGGTTCAGTGGTAGAAAATTTAAAATAGCAAGGCTTTCAACATGCGGATTCACAAAGGAATTCGCATGTTTCTTTTTATTAATAGGACAAGAATCACTGTGGTTTAATGGTGAATTACCAACGGTTTTAGCAATTGGACAATAACTATTGAACAGAAGTTAAACATGATGCGTATGAAAATTGCGAAACCTGATATAGGGATATCAGAGGTGAATATGGGTTTATGGTGAAATATAGAGGTATAGATTGTATAAGAATGTACTTAAATGAGAGGAGCAAGATGGAGAAATAAGAATGGTCTTTAATTAGATACATAGGAAGAGGGGGGAGTTTGTTTAAAATGAAAAATGTTTATTTGATAGCTATCTTAACTATGGGATTTCTATCTTTTTCAAACTTTTTTGGGGTGAAGATTGCTGGAATATCTGTAGTCATCGGTATAGTCTTCTTCTTTATCGTTAAGAGTTTAGATGGTAAAGATGATCTTCATAATAATTTAAGCATAAAAGATTTTGGAACAATACTGAAAGATAGATCCATTTGGTTTTGGATTAGTTCACCATTACTTATGAATGTTTTCTGTTTTAGTTTTGCTGTTTTGTTATTACCTGAATTCATAGAACACCTCAACACCAGAACGGGGCCTATGGTTTCATTCAATACATTATTGTTAGTAGTCCTACAACTTGGTATTTTAGCGTTGGGGGAAGAGATTGCGTGGCGGGGATTTTTCCAAAAGCAGTTAAATAAATGGTTACCAATCATTCCAACGTTAATTTTGACATCTTTCTTATTTTCGTTCGCTCATTTTGCAATGGGAGATAGTGTAGTTGTCATATTTGATAGTTTATTCATTTTCATTAATAGCGTTTTGTATGGTTTCATCTTTTACAGAACAAATAATTTGTGGGTGAGTGCCTTCTCGCATTTTATTGCTAATGTCTTTAGTGTTCTTGTCATCTCGATACTTTAAATGGCTTCTATAGTTAAAGGATATCAAGTTTAAGAAAACACAGCGGATACTATCCACTGTGTTTTTATATGGGATTTTGTGAAAATGTAAGGTTTACCCCTTTATATTGCTTTTGGTTTCATCCTTTCTAGTTCACAACGGAACTACTTAAGAATCTCTGCACTTCTTCTTTCACATTTATCGTTTAGCTTGAGTAGGTCGCCATTGATCGAATCGGAGGCAAGTAAATGTGCAACGTGAGAGCATCAAAGCGTGAGGGGTTTCCCATTCGGTGTTTCGGACAAGATGGTCTTTCCGCTTGTGCCTGTCCGTATCGCTGTCTTTTTAACGGTTCCGTCCTCATTTAGGACAAAGTCTTCATTTGTGACATAGCCATCAATCACGTGAACAATACCTAAAGAGGCGCCATGGTCATGAATAGGAGAGAAGCGTCTCGGTTTCCAATAGATGAGTATGCACTCTACTTCTTCGGTTTTAACGACCGACTGCCTCCCATAAGGAAACCCTTCCGTCTCTTCAACAATCCATGGTTCAACGCACCCCCTCGTCAGTTGTAGCTCCTCAATACCGTGTATAAGTTCATGTGTGTCTTCGATGCTCGCTAATAATAGTTGTTGGAGTTGTTCCAGCTCCTTCACCTCTTTCACGCGCTTTCCTAAATGCATATGAGGGAAAAGGGGGAATCATCCCACTAAAATGATAATTCTGAATGTTAGTGATTATGCTATAACGAACATTTCTGTATGCTATAATGAAAAAACTGTTCTACTATTCTAGCATTTGAGGTGACATCATGAATGAAGCAGCGAATGGAGCTTTAATTCAAGACCCAGTAGGGATCCTCGCATATTTAAGTGCGCTTATGGGTGGCGTTTTTATGCTTTCCCAATTGAAAAACCCTATTGTTCAGAAAATTTTTCATTATTTGCCTCCTTTAATATGGGCATATTTCTTACCGATGATTTCAACTACCATTGGCATAACGCCAAATAGTAGTGACCTATACAGCTTTATCGGTACGTACATCCTTCCATTTGGCTTATTATTGCTCTTATTATCTACTGATGTTAAGGCAACGTTGAAGCTCGGTCCAAAGGCATTAATCTTGTTCCTAACTGGAACGCTTGGTGTCGTGATTGGGGGTCCAATTGCGCTCGCACTCTTCCAGCCATTCTTACCAGAGGATGCTTGGAAAGGGGTAGCGGCACTTGCGGGAAGCTGGATTGGCGGCTCAGCAAACATGGCTGCATTAATGGAGTCTGTGGATACGCCAAATAGCATTCTGTCTCCGATCATTATTGTCGATACGCTTGTCGGATTAAGTTGGATGGGGGTTATGATCTTTCTATCTGGCTATCAGGACCAGTTTAACAAATGGAACAAAGCAGATAACTCCGTTGTTGAGAAGATTAATGAAAACATAGGAGAATTGGCAGCGAAGAAATCTAAGCCTTTGACAGTACCTCATTTCTTAGGGATATTAGGATTTGGATTTGGTGTCTCTTATGTGGTTGTGCTCATCGCGAAACAATTGCCATCAACGTCTGTATTGTCGACAGGGACGTGGACCATTCTCATCATTTCCGCGCTTGGCGTCATCTTCTCGTTCACTAAGGTGAAAGAGTTAGATGAATATGGTGGAAGTAAAATAGGGTATGGCGCGATTTATCTGTTGCTCACTACGTTCGGGGCTCAGGCGAATTTAGCTGATGTAGTGAATGCACCTGCGTTTATCTTTATGGGAATTGTGTGGCTAGCGATTCACGTTATTCTCTTATTCGGAATGGCACGTCTATTACGGGCGCCGCTCTTCTTCATCGCAGTAGGTTCACAAGGGAACATTGGTGGGACAAGTTCAGCACCAATCGTTGCATCCGTCTTCCAACCAGCGCTTGCACCAGTTGGATTATTAATGGGAATCACCGGGAACATTGTAGGTACGTATGCAGCCGTCTTATGTGCCCAACTTGCAGAAATGGTTGCCACTATGATGTAATACGTATTGAAGAGTAGGTCTGTTCATCACAGACCTACTTTTTTTTGTACAAGAAAAGGCCATGGAGTAAATCCATGGCCTAGTTGCAAATTCTAATGATTATGCTTGTTTAGGTTTTAATTTCGGGAACCCAGTTGCAATTGCGATGATTCCCATAACGCCAATGAGCATTGGATAGAAGGTGTATGGGAAGATTTGGACAGGGGATACACCTGCCGCTTCTGCAGCAATTAGCATTTGGGCACCGTATGGAATTAATCCTTGGACGGTACAGGCGAAGATATCGAGAATGGATGCGGAACGTCTAGAATCGATTCCATATTCATCTGAAATCTGCTTTGCCAACGGACCTACTGTCAGGATTGAAATGGTGTTGTTTGCTGTAGACAAGTTCGTCGTTGCGATAAGTCCAGCAATCGAGAACTGTCCACCACGTTTTGATTTTACTTTCTTTGTCATGGTATTCAAGAGGAAATCAAGTCCACCATTTTCGCGGATGGTTGCCACAATTCCTCCAATGATTAGCGTTAACATCACAAGACTAGCCATGCTTAGGGCACCGTCGCCAACAGAAGAAGCAATAGCTGTCAGGCTCTCAAAGCTTCCATCAATAAATCCAATGATCGCTGCTAATAAGATTCCTGATGTGAGTACGGCCAACACGTTCACACCGAGTACGGCTGCAACGAGTACTCCGATGTAAGGAAGGATTTTCACCCAGTTAAAGGATTCTGTATCAACAGGAGATGCATTCCCGATGGATGCAAAGATAAGAATCGTAATGGTTACAAGGGCAGCAGGCAAGACAATCAAGAAGTTGGCTTTGAATTTGTCCGCCATTTCCGTTTGTTGCGTACGAACTGCAGCAATCGTTGTATCCGAAATAACGGATAAATTGTCTCCGAACATGGAACCACCGATAATCGCTCCCATAACAAACGTCACGGAGAAGTCGGTTGCCTGGCTAATTCCAACCCCAATGGCAACAAGTGCACCAATCGTTCCTGTCGAAGTACCCATTGAAATAGAGATAAAGGCACTAATAATAAATAACCCAACAATGACAAGACTCTGTGGAAGAGCGGTGAGCGCTAAATTAACAGTAGAATCAACGGCTCCCATATCGTTGGCAACTTGAGAGAAGGCACCTGCTAAAATAAAGATAAAGACCATGATAATAATGTTCGAATCTCCAGCTCCTCGAGCAAATTGTTCAACTTTTGTTTCCAATTTTTCCTTTGGATTCATAGCCAATGCTACAACTGCAGCAATTAAGGCTGCCACGAGGATCGGCAGTTTGTAGAAGTCACCTGTGACAATACCTGATCCTAGAAATAATGCGAGGAATATGACAAGCGGCGTAAACGCCAATAAATTTCCTTGTTTCTTCATGATAGCACTCCTTAATGAATAGATCTCCGAATAAAAAAACCTCTTCTCGCTATGAGAAGAGGTTCTACAGTTACGTACTTGTATAGGATAACCCTCTCCTCATCTTTCAAGCCTATTACTTGCTGGATTTGGCACAGCACTCAGAATGAGTCCGCTGCCGAGACATCACAGGGCCAGTCCCTCCGTCTCTCTTGATAAGAAGTTGTTTTTATTATTCGTTTAATTTGCTCTTCATACTTTAATAGTTTCTTTCAATCATGTCAATAAAAATTTACGATCCAAGCGGCTCTCCATGGGAATAACCTTCAATTAAATGCTCCAAATGCCCGTTTAATTCACAAAGCTTGGACGGGAGGAAGGAGGGCGAGAGCTCAATCGTGTCCAGTTCGTCAAGGGAGACCCACTTGTATTCAACAGGTTCATCTTCAAGACCTGAGAACGTTCCCTTATGAAGGGGCAATGGAACTTCCGTATGAACAGCGTAGTAGAGTCCAATCTCGTGGTAGTTTCGATTTCGATATGTGAAAAAGTTCTCATTGAACCAAAGTAGACGGTCCACTTCAACGGTATACCCAAGCTCCTCTAGCATTTCGCGCTTTAAGCTTTCGCTTCCGGTTTCCCCCATTACAACGCGTCCACCAGGTAATGTCCAATGATTATCTGATAGGACTCGGTGAACGAGGATGTGGTTGTCCTGAATTAGAACAGCTACAGTACGGTAATTAAAGCGTTGGTCGTTAACCGTAAACTTAATATCGATAGAAACCACCCTTTCTTGTTTCATTCATCCTATCAATCCATTTAGGAAAAGGCAATAAAAAAAGCCCGGTTTACCGGGCTCCCATCTTTAATTCAGAATATGCTCGACACTTGAGGAATCTTGAACCATTAGAAGCACTTTCCCTTCATCTAATCGCTCTTCGTACGTCTCAGCTTCAGATGCAGAAAATCCTAGGTCTTGTAGTTTGTTACGAAGCTCATCGCCCTTCTTGTTGAACAGATTCCCAACAGCTTCTTTCATATTCATTTCATTCAACCCTACTGTATTTGCATCTGTAGAGTCAGCTAAACGTTCAGTGCGATCGTCATCGTGAGTCATTAAATAAATATTGTCCTTATGGATGCCGTTGTTAGACAGCTTTTGAACGTCATCTTTTAATACCTCGTCGTTTGTGTACTCTCTTACAAATGGTTTCATGATTTACCCTCCTAATATAATCTAGTAAATCTATACCCGTTCGTTCATACTCAAAACGTTGGAATGGGTTTAGTTGGAAGTGGATGCGTGAATGAGGAAAGAAGAAATGAAATTGCAAGAGTAGTAGAGAAACTCTATAATAATAGCTAGTCAGTAAATAGCAAGACCACAAGGGGAGTCAATTGGCTGAGAGTGGATGAAGAGTCCTGACCCTTATGACCGGTTAGTTCATGCTAACGTCGGGATGTGGCTGTTCATGGATTCGAATAAGTTTCCGATGAATTGTCTCTCCCGTAATGATGATAGAAGGGAGAGAGAAGAATGGAACGTAAGAAAATTTTATTTTTAGTTGAAATTCCAATGTTTGCAACATTAGCTTTCATACTCGATTTTTTCCCGTTTTTATCCTTTAAATTATGGGCGCAGGGTGGTTCAGTATCATTCTCAATGGTACCGGTTCTACTCGTCGCGTTCCGATGGGGGATAAAGGGAGGAATCTATTCAGGCCTATTGTTTGGCTTACTCAACATGCTCTTTGGAGGGTATGTATTCACACCTGTCCAGGCCGCGCTAGACTACATCGTTGCCTTTGGCGCTATCGGTCTATCAGGGGTATTTAGTCATGGTGTTCGACAAGCGAACAAGAATGGGCATAAGAAGCGATTTCTTACGTACATTACGTTTGGTGCGCTAATAGGAAGCACGGTTCGTTTCCTCTGTCATTTCATAGCGGGCATCGTCTTCTTTAGTCAATATACCCCAGAAGGCCAAACGGTTTGGTACTACGCACTTTGGTACAATGGTTCATACATGCTGCCATCGTTTCTCTTAAGTACGATTATTTTGTCGTTACTTTTCTACAAACAACCTAGATTGTTACGTACCTAATAAAAAACTGCTTTCCTTTAGTGGGAGAGCAGTTTTTTAATGGCTTCATAGCAATGTTGTTTATACGTATCGTGTTCTTCTCTATCGGCAACCGTAAGCCATTGGATGAGTGTACCATCAATAACAGCTCGGATGTTTCTAGCGACGGATTCTATTTGTAGCTCTTTACTGTAGAGGCCTTCATCTATTCCAGTTTGAATGATTTCCTTGCTGATCCGATAACAATTCTCGTGGAAAGCCTGATTAATCTCATGAAATAGGGGTACTTTACGTACGTGGGCTAAAAATTCAAGGTACACTTGATAAAACTTTTCGTTCTCCTCAGGTCCAATAAAGACCGCATGGAGGTAAGCCTGAAGTTTATCATCCGCTTTATTAGTTCCATTGACAGCAGTTGCTTCTTTCTCATAAATGCGGTCTGTAATCCATTGCAATAGGTGAGCAAACACATCTTCTTTATTACGGAAATAATAGTTTGTGACCCCTTTGCTTACGCCTGCGTAGTCCGAGATGTCTTGAAGTGTGACTGTTGAGAAGCTTTTATCATAAATGGCTTGAAAGGTAGCCTTTAATAATTGTGATTTACGTTCTTCCTCTTTCCTCTTCATAGGAGTCATCCTTTCTCTAGTATGTCTATTGTACTGAAAGGATGTTCGTTAAACAATATGGATTGACTTTTTTATTTTGACCAGTCAGAATAAAAGTTAATTACACAAGCAAAGGAGATGTATGAGTATGACATTTCGTTCGTTATTAGCTACGAAACAAGATGAACAAGTGAATCTAGAAGTCGTTGAACGTGAGATGAAAGACCTTCCAGAAGGTGATGTCACGATTAAAGTGGCGTATTCAAGCGTGAACTATAAAGATGGTCTTGCTATAAATCCAAAGGCAAAGGTTGTACAAAGCTATCCAATTGTTCCAGGGATTGACCTTGCAGGTACAGTCGTTGAATCTGACCACGAAGCTTATCAAGAAGGGGATGAAGTCATCGTCACGAGCTATGAACTTGGTGTGGCGCATGATGGTGGATTCAGTGATTATGCACGTGTGAAATCAGAATGGATTGTCCCATTACCAGACGGGATGAGCATGAAAGAAGCGATGACATTCGGTACTGCTGGTTTCACGGCTGCATTATCTGTTCATCGGTTGGAACAAAATGGACTACAGCCTTCTGACGGACCGGTACTTGTTCAAGGTGCGACAGGTGGAGTAGGAAGTATGGCTGTCGCAATGCTTGCAAAGAATGGATATACGGTATACGCAAGTACAGGTAAGGATTCTGAGCATGACTATTTAAGATCTCTAGGCGCAGCAGAAATTCTATCACGTGAAGATGTGACGCCTGAGAAGCTTCGCCCTCTTCAAAAGCAACGCTTCGCAGCTGCTGTAGACCCGGTGGGCGGCAAACCTCTAGCTTCCGTATTAAGCTCTATTCAATATGGAGGTTCGGTTGCGGTAAGTGGTTTAACAGCCGGTGTAGAAGTGCCAACAACAGTTATGCCATTCATCTTAAGAGGAGTAGATTTACTTGGCATTGATTCTGTCTACACTCCAATGGAGTTACGCCGGCAAGTATGGCAACGTCTTGCAACAGACCTTAAGCCAGATACACTCAACGAAATTGAGAACGAAATTAGTCTAGACGAGCTGCCTGACACACTTCAAAGCATCTTACAAAGTAAAGTTCGCGGCAGAACAGTTGTCAACCTATCTAACTAAACCAATGATACCCGAGAGATCTTTCTCTCGGGTATTTTATTGCCTTTCTCTCACGATGCGAGATGCTCAAGCATAGGCTATAGCATAGGAATGGGGGGAGGCAAGTTGGAGCTCACATTCGTGCATTGGGTGTATGCCTCTATCACGTTACTGATTATAGGGACGATGATTCTTCGAAAGAGTATTGTAATCCCAACCATTATTGGAACATTTCTTATTGGTCTGTTGTACAACGAGAGTTTGCTTTCTGGTTTTACGTCTGTATTTCTCGCAAATATTGTTGCAGCTAAAGAGTTGTTTAACATCTTCTTGATTATTACATTAATGGTTGCATTGCTTCAGTCTTTAAAGGATTTACGAGCTGATGAGAGAATGATTCTGCCCATTCAGAAAGTGATGGTCAATGGCCATGTCGCCTACTTTGTACTCGTGGTGGTAACCTATATAATCTCATTGTTCTTTTGGCCGACGCCAGCGGTTCCACTTATCTGTGCGTTACTTGTACCTGCGGCTATAAGGGCTGGGTTGCCTGCCATGATGGCTGCCATTGCAGTTGCACTAGCCGGACAGGGCATGGCGTTATCATCTGATTACATTATGCAAGTCGCACCAAGTTTATCTGCTAAGGGTGCTGAGCTTGATGTAGGCGTTGTTGCGAACAAAGCACTCGTTCTATCGCTTGTGACAGGTGTTGTCGCTATCTTATCAAGTTATGTACTTTATCGAACAACAATTCGATCACCTTTGTCGGTACAAAATGATATTGAAATGAAAGCATTGAGTGGAGAGAATGAAGAAAAGCAGCCTGTCGAAGGTAAGGATAATGAAGTGTTGAGCAAGTTATTTGCTGTCTTGGTACCGCTTACGTTGTTCGGGGTCATGGTCGTTATGGTGGCAAGTAAAGTATGGGAAGGCCGACTGAGTGGCTTTGAAGGTGGAGATGGAGCAGCCTTTATTGGAGGGGTTGCTACTATTCTTATGGTATTTGCTACCGTTTTGAAGTGGAAGACGAAGGCGCTTGATCGTGTTAGTGATCACATTACGGCTGGATTTGTCTTTGCATTTAAAGCAATGGGTCCTGTCATCCCAATTGCCGGCTTCTTCTTTCTTGGAAGTGGTGCATTCGCAGCTGACATCTTACTTCTCGACGAAGGTGGTAAGCCACCTGCATTCTTGTTCGACCTTGTGCAGTCCCTTCAGGGAGCTCTTCCTGAAAGTGAATTATTATCAAGCTTCAGTATCCTAATCGTAGGGATGTTATCGGGTCTAGATGGCTCAGGGTTTTCTGGATTGCCCTTAACGGGTACATTGGCAGGCGCAATGATGTCCTCTTCTGCCGATGCATCTACTTTAGCAGCAATCGGGCAAATGGGTTCGATTTGGACGGGTGGAGGGACCATTATTGCTTGGTCTTCATTAATTGCCGTTGCGGGTTTTTGTGGGGTTTCAGTGGTAGAACTCGTTAGAAAGAACTTTATTCCGGTCTTATTAGGCTTGGTAGCGGCGACGTTAGTAGCCATGTACCTCTGGTGAGCAATCTCTCCTTATGGGGAGATTTTCTTTGTCAGCAACATGGACGAGTTAAGCAGTACGACTTAAACGTGAGTTTCGACTGATGGCTTTCAGAATTGAAAGCTTGTCCTGTTTACTAAGTAACGACCAGCTACCAGCTTTGATCTTCAACGTCAACATCTCCTTTATATAATTAAAGTGGTTTCTAATAAGGTATATACCGCCTTTTCGACTGGGTTAAACGATAAAGCCTTCAACAATGTTTGCACCTATTTAGGAATACGTCTCCAAAATTAAAGGAGTTTGTGTCGAGTAGTAAGTAGGGAAAGCAAAAGATGTCGATTCTTTGACTTAAGGGTTTCGCGTGGGTGTCTTCCTTCTATTGAGTTATACTAATTGAAAGATGGCATAACGAGGGGGCGTTTGGATGAGGACATTACTTGTGATTGATTACACAAATGACTTCGTCGCTGAAGATGGAGCATTAACGTGTGGGGAACATGGTCAGCAGATTGATGGATATATTGCACGTCTAATGGAATCCTTTATAACAGAAGGGGAGTTCGTAGTACTTCCAACTGATTTGCACGAAGAACAAGACGCCTTTCATCCGGAAACGAACCTGTACCCCCACATAACATTAGAGGAACGACAGGTAGAGATTTGTACGGACGTGTAGCGGCAGCGGCAGTCTATGAGAAATATAAGAGTCTTTCTCATGTAAAGCAGTACAATAAGACAAGATACGACGCCTTCACCGGGACGAATCTTTACGTGAACGAAACATTCATGAAGTTCACTTAACAGGAGTGTGTACGGATATTTGTATCTTACATACGGCAATAGGCGCTTATAATCGAGGCTTTTCCGTGGTGAGTCATGGCCAAGGCGTTGCGAGCTTTAACGAGGCCGGACACAATTTCGCCTTATCACATGTAAAGCATGTGCTAGGCAGAACTGTATTGGATGAAGGAGGAGAGTCACAGTGAATCACGAGCATAACGTATCTTTGCATGTAGACTACTACTTACCAAGGTGGATGTACATTCATTGGAAGAACAACCGTCACGATACACGAACAGTATTTCAAGTATACTTTCGAGATCACCCATTTGGTAGTGGTTACTCTGTCTTTCTTGGATTGAACAGCATAGTGACGTATTTATCGAATTTGTCCTTCTCGGAGGAAGAGATAGACTACCTTCAAGAGCAACTTGGATTTGAAGATGAATTTAAGGAAGAGTTAAGAAATTATTCGTTTAATGGAACCGTTATGTCGATGAGGGAGGGGGAGATTGTCTTTCCTAATGAACCTCTTGTGAATGTAGAAGCGCGAGTGTTTGAAGCGAAGCTCTTACAAACAGCCTTACTCACTTACACCAATCATGAAAGTTTAATTGGAACGAAAGCTTCACGTATTTCTGAAGCGGTCACGACCTTTCAGAAAGTGCGTCGCTTAAATGAACGCCCCCTCCTTTTAGAAGGTGGTGCCAGACGAGCTCATGGTATGGATGCAGGGGAAAATGGAGCTCGAGCTGCTTATATCGCTGGATTCGATTCGTCAAGCCTTATTGCAGCAGGGTACCATTATGCTGTACCCGTTGGAGGAACAATGGAGCACTCAGATATTCAAATCTACGAGGAGTGGGGTGGGGAGTTACAAGCCTTTCGTGATTTCGCCCGTGCCTATCCGCATGAATGCACATTACTAGTAGATACCTTTGACACGCTTAAGAGTGGGGTGCCTAATGCCATTACAGTTGCGAAAGAATTAGAGGATGAGGGTGCTAAACTGAATGGAATCCGAATTGATAGTGGAGACTTGGCGTACTTAGCGAAAGAGTCAAGAAGGTTGTTAGATGAAGCAGGTCTGCCATATGTGAAGATTATGCTTTCTGGAGACATCGATGAATATGAAATTACTGCATTAACCATCCAAGATACGCCGTGCGACGCCTTTCTAGTGGGTACGAAGGTTTCCACTGCGTATGAAGAGCCTGCGTTTGGAGCCGTGTATAAAATTGTTGCAGTTGAAGGAGAACACGGTGAATTCGTACCGCTCATTAAACTTTCTTCAAGTGAAAACAAGACTACGAACCCAGGCTATCAAACGGTGTACAGAATCTTTGATAAAGAGACTGGGGCTGCCAAAGGAGATTATATCTCTACAATTGATGAAGAAGTCCCGTCCTTTGACCAGATTGAACTTGATAATGTTAGAGCTAGAGGGCGGAAGGACGTCTTAACAAACTTCACAGTGGAAAATTTAATGCATACGATTATTCAAGACGGTGAGCTTGTGGAACCCCTTCCCACAGTGGATCGTGTCAGAGCCTACCACAAGGAGCGTTTATCAAGGTTCTGGGAAGAATATCGCAGAAAAGAAGTGCCGCAAACTTACAGTATTACGCTATCTAAAAATCTCCAGCACCTTAAAGAAACCTTAATTGACCAGAAACGAGGTACATCATAAGGTGAGGGTCCTTCATTACCGTATTCTGCACAGTTCCTGACATGTAAAGAAGCTGTCGGTTTACATTTAGAGGACCAAGGTGTTTGAGGTTTATAAAGTTTAACTAAAAAGAAAGAAGGCTACCAGGAATAGACTAGAGGTAGCCTTCTTTCTTTTGTTTAGTTCCATATAATGAATGCACAAATCATCTATTGTGGATGCGAAATTTTTGCGAGAAGCGAACAGGAAATCCTTTAATAAGAACGAATGTAGTACATGATGACGAGAGGTGGAGGAGAACAAGATGAAGACCAAGTTAATTCTTATTGAAGGAGAGACAAGAGAGCTCATACAACAAGCGGCTAAGCAGGTAGAAAGGATTGTAAACCATAGAGGGGTTACAGCTGTTAGAGTCAAGGAAGTAGAGGGGTCTTTACTCAACTTGAGTCGTCTGGCTCATTTCACTGAATCAGAATACGAAGAATTATTGTTAAACGAACCATCATTTGCACCGATGATTATAAGAGAAAGTATGACGATTGGGAAACATCGATATATTGATTATGAAATACCCACCTTACAAGCTTCATTACCGAAGTCCTTAATGGATCAACTGAAAGCGCACGCTACGTTTCAATTTCCGTTTGAGAGGCATATAGAGATTGTGGAAGAGCGTTTCGAATCATTCGTGCATAAGGTTGCCTCCGAGACAGATTCCTTGTATATCGTAGAAGCAGCCATGATTCTCGCACCTCTTCATTACGCTTCTTTACAGCCGACTCTTCCTGAAACGAAACTTGTGGACTATGTGCAGAGACTTGATGCTATTTTAGCTCCTTTGCAACCATGGTTAATCTATATAGGAATGATGGAGAGTGAGCAGGACCGGAATTTGTATGGTGCTTTACAGTTAAACAAAGTAAGAGTCTCAGCTCTGAACGATGAACCAATCGATGGAGATGATTTAGAAGAGCTGCTAGCTTATATTAAATAATAAATGAGGAGAGCAAGATGAGGATTGTAACGAATAAAGAGGTCCCACAAGAACAACTTACTGCTTTCTTAGAAAGGCAGTGGGGAAGCTCGCAAATGGTTGTCTCAGGGAAGGTGTTCAATTGCGAGCAAATAGATGCTTTCGTTGGAATTGTAGACGATGTAATTGTAGGGTTGTTAACATATGAATTGAACGGTGGAGCTGAAATTGTTTCTCTCGATAGTGTGCACGAGGGAAATGGGATGGGCACCGCTTTGCTACAGGCGTTGGAAGACCATTTGGTACATAAAGGGATTGAAGTCGTACGAGTCGTTACGACAAATGACAACGTTCATGCCATCCGCTTCTATCAGAAACGAGGGTATCGAATGACAGCCGTTGTTACAGGGGGAGCTGAGCAATCACGTTTACTTAAGCCAACAATCCCTATGATTGGCAACGATGGGATTCGGATTAGAGATGAAATTGTGATGGAGAAGCATTTTCCTTACGAGATCAGCGAGACGAATTACACCGTATCAACGAATAAGAACGATTTACCCATTCCAGCAATCCACGACTTTTTGTGTAACCACTCTGACTGGTCGAAAGGCATTACGTTCCAGGACGTATTCATATCTATTCAGCAGAGTAGGCTTTGTTTCGGTGTCTTTAAGGGTTCACCGAGTGAACGTAATCTTGTTGGATTCGCAAGAGTCGTCACCGATGAGACGACCTTTGCTTATTTGTGCGATGTGTTTATTGTAGCTGAAGCAAGAGGTCAAGGGTTGGGGAAACATCTTGTCCAAGCAGTGATGTTGCACCCGCGGTTAAGAAACATTCGTCGAACGTTGCTCATGACAGCAGATGCCCATGAATTGTATCGCCCCTTTGGATTCGAAGAACCAAAACAGCTGCAGTTGTACATGGAACGAGTGATTGAGACAAGCCTAGATGGATTCGGCCCAACTAGGGTAAAATAGGTTCAACAGAAAAGAGACAAAGGAGAACGATACCATGATGGACGAGCGCCTGCATGAACGAAAACGAACATTTGACACAATCGTAGGCCAATACGACCGCTTTCGCCCAGGCTACCCAGAACGGTTATTTGACCGCATCGAGGAATATGGTTATATGCTGCCATCATTTCATCTACTTGAGATTGGGGCAGGTACTGGGAAAGCTACAGAAGAGTTCGTCCGTCGCGGGTATGAATCAATTGACGCACTTGAACTTGGGGAACGCTTGAGCGCATTTACAGCTCACAAATTTGCAAGCTATGAAGGCGTCCGTGTTATTAATCAATCATTCGAGGAGTGGGAAGGGAGAGCGGAGAGCTACGATATCGTCTATTCCGCTACAGCCTTTCACTATATTGAGCCATTACCGGGTTATATGAAAGTAGCTAGGCATTTAAAGCCAGGTGGGACGTGTGCATTTTTCTGGACGATGGTGGAGCTTCCTGATACACCTGTATATAGAGAGATTGGACATGTGTATGAACAATACGCTCCTCATATCAGTAAGCAGGAGAAGCCTTCTATCGACGAGCAAATTCAATTAAGAAAGCGCCTAACCGAACAAAGTGGACTGTTTCAAGATATAGAAGTGCACACATATGACCACCCCATGACCTATTCAGAAGAGGAGTATATGGGGCTTATGGATACCCACTCCGATCATCGAATGTTACCTGATGAACAGAAGAAGAAGTTATACGAGGGGATCAGGGAGAGTATACATCGTAACGGAGGAATGATTGAAAAGCCTCAAACCGTAGTTCTTTACCTAGCACGAAAAAAATAGATTAAACATGAAACGTATGCCCTTAACATACGTAAATAAGAATAAGCGTTGAACACGAATGAGAGGATGAACAATTATGTTTAAAAAAATTATGGCAAGCGTTGGTATTGGTGCAGCAAAAGTTGACACTCAACTTGAGAAAGACCGTTACATAGCTGGGGAAGAGGTAACTGGAAAAGTTGTATTAACTGGTGGGAATGTGGAGCAGCAGATTAATGGAATTAAATTATTCCTTATGACAGAAGTCGTTCGTGAAATGGATGATAAGAAATTTAAAGAAAATCAAGTGTTGCAGCGTTTCAACATTACTGAAACCTTCACCCTAGGCGAAGGTGAGAACAAGGAAATTGACTTTTCTTTCACCCTACCAGAGAACACACCAGCAAGCTTTGGCCGCCTCCCAATTTGGTTCCAAACCGGATTGGATATCCCAAATGCCATCGACCCTCAAGACAGAGATCATATTCATGTCGATCCATCTGATAAGATTCAAACCGTCTTAACAGCTGTTCAACATGAGCTAGGCTTCAAACTTCGTAAAGTAGAGATGGAGTACTCTAAGCGTCATGGAATTGTTCAAGAATTTGAGTTTACACCAGGTGGACGCTATCGTTCTCTACTTGACGAATTAGAGCTTCTCTTCTTCCCGAAACCAGATGGACTAGAGATTGTAATGCAGGTCGACCGTCGTGCGAACGGAATTGGTGGTTTATTCGCAGAAGCATTAGAGATGGATGAAAGTCATCTACGCATTTCCTTCTCGAAACAAGACCTTAACGAAGGACCAGAAGCAGTTGCCAGAGAGCTAGGAAGAATTATCGACCAGCACTCCTAATCGCTATATGATTCCGTATACCACGTAATAAATTTAAAAAGAAGGCGCCTAAGTCATCCTTAGGCGCCTTCTTTTTATTGGAAACGGGTACCTGCGCTTTTGGTTAGGTGAGACCGATGAAGGACTCTTCTGCCTACTAGGAGAAGGCTCGCAAAAACGAGGTCCATTACAATCCATTCTCCATACGTCATGAGAGAATGTAGAAATGAGAAAATATAAAGGAATCCGAATAAGTTCATATAAACCGTTAGAATTTTCATATTCCATACCTCCAGCTTTAACAAATTTTAATTGAAATAATTTACTATTTGTTGAATACCTGTTGGTAATTCATATTACTCCTTCTTAGTGGAGCTATAGTTCTAAGTTAGCAGATAATCTCTCAATTTCATAGAGAGAAATCTATAAAAATTATCAAAATCCAATATTTACATAGTTATTAAATTAGATTATTGTCTAATTAGATGCTTATCAAATAGGGAGGGATAAATTATGCAACTTGATAAACTCGTGAATTACCATAAGACACTAGGAGATCCCACACGAATTCGGATTGTGGTACTACTGAAACAAGGTCCACTTCATGGCACTGCACTTGCACATAAGCTAAATTTAAAAACCCCTACCATTACCCACCACATGTCGAAATTAAGAAATGCGGGTCTTGTCTATGAGAGACGAGAACGAAACACGATTTATTTTCATTTAGACCGAAATAAGTTGGAACACATGGCGAATGCGGTGTTATCAATTGGAGAGGAGACGAAAAGGATGGAAGAAATGAGTGTGACATCGGATCAGAAACTGTCTATTGTAAAGAACTTCTTTGATAAAGAAGGTCGATTAAAGCAGTTACCAAGCCAGCAAAAGAAGAAGCTTGTTGTACTTGCCTATATGCTTGAAAGATTAGATAAGAACCGTACGTACACCGAACAGGAAGTGAACGAATACATCCAACAGTACCATGAAGACTATGCTACGATTCGAAGAGAGTGGGTGATGCACCACTTTATGTATCGTGAGCATCAGATTTATGAATTGAATCCATTAGAATTATGGCCAGTGACCTATTCGAGTTCTAGTTAATGAAGAGGTTGGGATCTATTCGATTCCAATCTTTTTTTATTTATAGGCTCTGTTAAAGTTTGTTGTTGATATTTGCTAATTCGAACATTTGTTCTAAAGTAGAGTCATCAAATATGAGCTAGGTGATGACTGTGAGAGCAAGCGATATCCTTAAAGCCAAAGCAGTTATCTTCAACAAGGAATTTAACAAAATATTGGTTTTTAATGGTAATCTGACATTAGTGGGAGGGAATAAATTTGAGTAAGAAAAATAGATTTGCAAAATGGGAAAAAATTAGAGAAAAAGGAAAAAAGAATTATATTATTTACTACGGAGTTTTAGGATGGGGATTATCAGCTGGAATTTTATCTTTTATTCTTGGGGAAGTTTTTGACCACGGATTAAATATAACAAATTATTTTACTGGTGACTGGTTGTTGTCCCTTGTAATTGGGTTAGTGTCCTTTTTGCTTGGAGGAATTTTGTTTGGTTATTGTATGTGGGGAATAAGTGAAAGTTATTATCACGATAAATACTCGAATAAATAAGTTTTGTGTTGTTGTACTAACGGATGCGTTAGTTTAATAAGACAATAGAAAAAACAAAACTTCCAATTATATAGAAGTTTTGTTTTCTCTATAAATATCAACACTTAACTTTAACAGAGCCTATTTATAAAGAAATGTTCATAGTTGTTGGTGAAAGAGGCAGAACGTTTAATGGCTTGCATAAAATGGTATAGGTAATGGAGGTGTGACGAAGGGGGAATGGTGATATGGAACTAGGCATGACAACAAAGTGGACGATACATAAATATGAACAGGGTCACATAAGTCAACAAGAGGACGAGGTCGCTATTGAATTCGCTCTTACTGTACATGTGAACGGGATTGAGTATGCCACGATGGTTTGTTCACCTTTCCATTTAGAAGAGCTTGTCATTGGATTTCTGGCATCAGAAGGAATCATACGGACCTTTAATGCTATACACTCGTTACATGTAGATATAGAACGAGGCTATGCTTACGTTGAATTGCAAACGCCACTAGAAGAGGATTCTCTTCATCGTTCAAAACGGTTTATCGGTTCATGCTGTGGGAAGAGCAGAGAGTTCTATTATCAAGAAGATGCGAAGACAGCTCGAACGGTCTATACACCACTTACCTTGACAAAGGATGAAGCGCTTCATTTAATGAAAGCGTTTCAAGATGAATCGCGTTCCATGCATCAGACCGGTGGAATCCATCAGGCCTCAATCGCGGTCTCAGATTCGCTCGTCTTTACGTCTCTTGATATAGGTCGGCATAACGCCTTAGACAAGTGTTATGGGTACATGCTGAAAGAGAACCTTCCAAGGAAAGACAAGGTTATTGTCTTTAGTGGGCGTTTATCCTCTGAAGTTGTGCTTAAAGTTTCGAAGATGGGAGTAGGCATTGTTCTCTCTCCATCAGCTCCAACGGACCTGGCTTTACGAATGGCTGAAGATCTCCAAGTAACAGCCTTGGGGTTTGTGAGAAGGGACCGTTTCAATGTGTACACATGGGGGAGTCGTATTGTAGAGCACAATGCATTGGACAAAGAGGGGGAGAAGGATGAAGGATCAAGAGCATAACGTGGTTACCATCAATGGACAAGAGTTTCTTGCGAAGCCTGGCCAACTTCTTATCGATACAATCAATGAAGCAAAGGAGCAAGTACCACAAATTTGTTACCACCATTCACTAGGACCGGTTCAGACGTGTGATACATGTATTGTCAGAGTGAATGGGGAATTGACACGGGCCTGTGGGATAGAAGTGAAGCCGGGGATGGACGTTCAGACTGAAGCGGAGGATGTGAACCAAGCTCAGTACGAAGCGCTAAATCGAATCATGGGCAAGCATGAGCTCTATTGTACGGTATGTGATTATAATAATGGGAGTTGTGAGATTCATAATGCAATTGCAGAATGGGGCATCGAACACCAATCCAAGCCGTTTCGACCTTCTTCCTATGAGGTTGACCGTTCTGGTTCTTTCTACCGATATGATCCTGACCAATGCATTTTGTGTGGACGTTGTGTTGAAGTGTGTCAAGACGTTCAAGTGAATGAAACCATTACAATTGATTGGGAGCGACAAGAGCCTCGGGTGATTTGGGACCATGACGTACCGATTGACGAATCCTCATGTGTGAACTGTGGACAGTGTGTAACGGTTTGTCCTTGTAATGCGCTAATGGAGAAGGCGGCAGAACGTGAGACAGGCTTACTTACGAATCAAGAGCCAGGATTATTGCGATCAATGATTGAATTAACAAAAAAGGTGGAGCCTGGATATGGTCCGTTATTTGCTGTATCCGATACAGAGTCGAAATTAAGAGAGGAACATATAGATAAGACGAAAACAGTATGTACGTATTGCGGAGTGGGATGTTCGTTCAACGTGTGGACGAAAGGTCGTCAAATCCTAAAGGTGGAGCCACAAGCTGGCTCGCCTGCCAATGATATCTCCACGTGTGTGAAAGGGAAGTTTGGCTTTGACTATGTGAACAGCGAAGAACGTTTGACGAACCCGCTTATACGAGAAGGAGATTACTTCAGGGAAGCAACATGGGAAGAGGCTATCTCTTATGCTGCGAAGAATCTGAAGCGAATTCGTACGGAACATGGAACGGATGCGCTTGGATTTATTGCTTCGTCTAAGGCAACGAATGAAGAATCTTTCTTAATGCAGAAATTTGCTAGACAAGTAAATGGAACGAATAACATCGACAACTGCTCTCGGTACTGTCAAACCCCAGCCACAATTGGACTGTTCCGAACAGTGGGCTATGGGGGGGATGCAGGAAGTATGTCGGATTTACAAGAAGCAGACCTTGTCATCACGGTTGGCTCGAATACGGCAGAATCCCATCCGGTATTAGCCTCAAAAATTAAGCGCGCTCAAAAGCTACATGGACAGACGCTAATGGTATTTGATTTAAGAAAGCATGAAATGGCCCGACGCGCAGATGAATTTTATCAACCGAAGCCAGGCTCTGACTTGGTGTGGTTGTCTGCTGTTACGAAATATATCATCGATAACGACCTTTACGACCATCGGTTTGTAGAGCAATGGGTAAATCAGTTTAAAGAATACAAAGAAAGCTTGGAGCCCTTCACACTCGAGTATGCCGAGAGAATGACAGGGATCACACAAGAACAACTAATCTATATCGCGAACACAATTGCTAGAGCAGATAAAGTTTGTGTGTGCTGGGCGATGGGGGTAACCCAACAGCAAGGGGGAAGTGATACGAGTACAGCGATATCAAATCTGTTGCTAGCAACAGGGAACTATGGTCGTCCCGGTACTGGTGCGTACCCATTAAGGGGTCATAATAACGTTCAAGGGTGCAGTGATTTTGGCAGTATGCCAAACTTCCTCGTTGGTTATGATGACGTGTCGGATGAAGCTGCGAGAGAAAGGTACGAGCAACTATGGGGGGTGTCCATCTCTCACAAGAAAGGAAAAGACAATCATGAGATGGTCGATTCTATTCATGAGGGGACATTAAAGGGATTATATATTGTCGGAGAAGATACGGGGATTGTGGATGCGAACATCAATTATGTTACAGATGCATTTGACAAATTGGAGTTCTTAATTGTACAAGACTTGTTCCTTACGAAGACAGCTGAACAAGCGGATGTAGTCTTTCCTGCCTGTAGTAGTCTCGAGAAAGAAGGTACATTTACAAATACCGAACGTCGTATTCAGCGCCTATATCAATCCATGGAACCTTTAGAGAATTCTAAGCCAGATTGGGAGATTCTACAGCTGTTGGCGAATGAAATGGGATATCTGTGGGCGTACAGCCACCCAAGTGAAATCATGGAGGAAGCAGCTTCTCTATCCCCGTTGTTCGCAGGTGTCACTTATGAACGATTAGAAGGCTATAACAGCTTACAATGGCCTGTCCGTGCAGGTGGTATCGATACTCCTAGATTGTATGAAGACGGTTTCCCATTTGAAGACGGAAAAGCCAAGTTCTATGCTGTATCTTATCGAGTTACGCATGAGCTAACAGAAGAATATGATTTACATGTAAACAACGGAAGGTTGCTCGAACATTTCCACGAAGGGAACATGACCTATAAATCAGCAGGGATTACACGTAAAACGCCAAATTCATTTCTTGAGGTATCCAAAGAGTTAGCACATGAGCGTGGGATTGAAGAAGGGGCACTGGTTAGACTCACTTCAGAAGCAGGTTCAGCTTTAGTTGAAGTTCACATCACAGACCGCGTAAATGGGAACCAGCTGTACTTGCCACTTAATGATAATGGAAAGTCTGCTGTGAATCTGTTAACGAACAATGACGTGGATGTGGACAGCAATACGCCGGCTTATAAAGAGATTGCTGTCAATATGACTGTCATTCGGGATAAAGGTGTGTCCCCATTACCAAATCATAATCATCGTTACGGTAACCCTAAGCCTCAAGTTGGAGTTCGTGTAGAAGATAAATGGAAACGATCTGATTACACATTCCCAGGAGAGATGGTGAAATCCCGTGGCTAAAGCAATCACAAGAATTAAAAAGATGGAATTTACGAAAGAAGAAATTCGTGCTCGTAAATTAACAAAGCTTGAAAACCAGTTGGCAGACCGTACAGATTCATTGGTGAAAGCGATGAATCTCATTCAGGCGTTAGATGATGCAGATGCATTAGATAACTTGACGGCGCTTATTAACCGCAAAGACGATGCATTGTATTATTTCGTTAAGGAAGCGAATAAACCGAGGTACTCCAAGGTGTTTGAAAACATGGAAGCTATGCTCTTCTTATTAGGGGACCTAGAAGTCGAGCGGGTGAGGGAATTTACGAGTTATATCAATGCGGGTCTTGAACAAGCAGAAGCAGGTCTTAAGGAAAATAGTGAAAAGACCTCTTATTTCGACCTGGTTAAAGCGTTAAGAGACCCACACGTAAATCGAAGTATTACGCTTATCTTGAACTTCTTAAAAGGGATGGGGCAGCATCAACCAAAGTAGAACGGGCTAGCCTCATATCTTTTGACCGGGTGTTCAATAATTTGATACGCTACAGGAGAGTCATTAAGAAAGGGGTTTTGAAACGATGTCAAATGAACAGAACGAACAAATCGTATTGGCAAGTCGACCTGAAGGAATGCCAAATGAAGAGAATTTCCGATATGAGACAGTAGAAACGAACCGTCCGGATGAGGGGCAAGTTCTTCTTAAAACGCTCTATCTATCGGTCGATCCATACATGAGGGGTCGTATGAGTGATGCGAAATCGTACGTAGCCCCATTTCAAATTGACGAACCGTTAAATGGAACCGTAGTGGCAGAAGTCATTGAATCACGTTCAGAGCAACTAGAGGTTGGCGACAAAGTAACCGGCTTTCTAGAATGGAAGAAATTCAACGTAGCAGATGGACATACAGTCCGTAAGATTGATGACAAGATTGCTCCGATTTCTGCTTACTTAAGTGTTCTTGGGTTAACTGGATTGACAGCTTACTTTGGTCTTTATGATATTGGAGAACCAAAGGAAGGCGAGACGGTTGTTGTTTCTGGAGCAGCAGGAGCAGTTGGGACGATTGCGGGTCAACTAGCGAAATTGAAAGGCTGCCGTGTTGTTGGAATAGCCGGTTCAGATGACAAGATTGACTACATTGTGAATGAGTTAGGCTTTGATGCTGGATTAAACTATAAGAAATCCGACAATCTTCAAAAAGAACTTGAAGAGGCTTGTCCGAATGGCGTGGATGTGTACTTTGATAACGTGGGAGGAGAAATCTCTGACGCTGTTATGAACCTATTGAATACGCATGCACGCATTCCGCTTTGTGGTGCCATCTCTTCTTATAATCGAACAGACGGCGACCTAGGCCCAAGAGTCCAAACGAAGCTTATTAAGACAAGAGCGAAAATACAAGGCTTTGTACTAAATGATTACCAAGACCGTTTCCAAGAAGGTACAGAGTTCTTAGCGCAATACGTGCAGAATGACCAATTAAAATACGAAGAAACTATTGTAGAAGGCTTCGAGTCAGTAACAGATGCGTTCTTTGGTCTATTCCAAGGAACAAACCTAGGAAAGCAACTCGTTAAAGTAGCGGACCCTTCTTAATCTGGAATGTAGAACAATAAACAGTGACGAGATGATTGGTTCATCTCGTCACTGTTTTATTTCTACTTTAGGTTCTCATCAGTTCTTAAATACCCTATTGGTTAAGGAAGCGATTCACACACGATTCCATCACCCTCTCCATCTAATCGATGAGGGTCGTTAGTGGGTCCCCCATCGTTTAAGAAGAACTGTTGGGCTTCCTCTTGTGTGGAGAAATGGGAACAATCCCGATCTTCATCTTCCGACTCTTCATTTCTTTCAGATTCTAGATAGGGCTTGTCCGCGTGAAACCCTTCTTTACTAACGTACCCAGGAATGCTCCATATTCCAATTTCCTCTTCCTTAGCTTCCGCTTCAGCATTTCTAAAATCTTCTATGTAACGGTCATTTGGTGGATACACATAAGCAACACGAGCTAAGCCTTGCTCGATTAACGATTCGTTAATACGGTCACCTTGAACATAGATGTAGGCTAACAGGCGATCGTACTTATCATACTTTGTCGTTCCGAATTCTAGTTCCACCTGCTTGTCCGTAAGTCGATCTTTCATATACTTACTTGCTTCTGGACCGTAGGGTTGAACAGGTTTTGATGGGTGTTTCGTCTCAGGTGTATCAACCAGTAACAATCTCACGGTCTCTTCTCTTCCATCTACTTCTACTTTCACAGTGTCCCCATCTACGACTCTAGTAACCGTAGCTTCGACACGATCAATTTGAGTGTCTTCCTTCTCAACGCTTGTAGTAGAGGAGGAAGGAGCGCAGCCGCTTACAAGAATGAACAAGCAGGCAATGGTTAAGCTAAATTTCTTCATGTAGTTTAATTCCCTCCTAAAAATACTAGTATACCATTGTTGCAGATAGGGATGGTTAGGAATGTAGGTAGAGTTGGAAACAGGCAAGCGTAGTGAATAAGCTTATAAAGGAGAAATCAATCCATAATATTCGAAAGGGTTGCATGGACATATAAGCAGTATAGATGGAATGTGATACTTTAATCATTGCAATTAGGCCAATCCAACCCCATGTAAATAAACTAATAATGTATGCGGATTCATAAGGAATTGTTCCACATAAGAACGCGATTAAGGAAGCGATAGCTAGGACCGAATGGACAAGCAAGAATACCCACCTCGATTATTCTATATTTTTCCATCTAGTGGTAAGAGAAAAGCCGCCTTTGGAGACGGCTTCTTGTATTTATTCGATTTCGTTTCGATTCGGTGGAGCCATAAATTCAGGTCCAACGGGGTTCTTAATGTTTCTGGCTAAGATTTCATCAATCTCACGTTGGGTTGCTTCATCAATATGGAAGTCCTCGATTTCATCAACAGGATCCATTTGATCTGGTCGACGACCGCCCCATAAGGCTGTACCTGCTCCAGGTTGGTCTACAATGAATCGTAACGCCAAGTGAAGAACGTTTTTGTTGAACTTCTCTTTAGCAAGTTGATCGAGCTCATCAACTGCTTTTAAATACTGATCAAAGCGTGGTTGTTGGAATTTCGGGTCATTGTTTCGGAGGTCATCGCCATCAAATTGTTTATCCCGAGACATTTTCCCTGACAGTAATCCGCGGCATAGACTTCCATAAAGAAGAGTATGCATGTTGTGGTCTTGAACGTAAGGCAAGATGTCTTCTTCTATTTCTCGTTCGAATAAGTTGTATGGAGGTTGTACGACATGCAAGGGTGCATATTGTCTGAACGTGTCCATTTGCTCGGGTGAGAAGTTACTTACGCCGATTGCACGGATTTTCCCTTGTTTGTATAAGTAATTAAGTGCCGATGCGGTCTCCTCAATGGGTACCATTGGATCTGGCCAATGGACTTGATAGATATCAATGTAATCTGTTTGAAGTCTCTCTAATGATGCTTCAATTTCTTCATGAATGCGTTCTTTTGAAGCATCACGGTATAGTTGTCCATCTTCTGTCCAGTTAATGCCGACTTTCGTTGCAAGGACGAGATCTTCTCGCTTCCCTTCAAACTGCTGTAACGCCTTACCTACAATCTCTTCTGACTTTCCGTACCCGTAGGCAGGGGCAGTATCAATTAAATTTATCCCTTTAGAAAGAGCTGCGTGGATGGTTCTAATGGATTCTTCCTCATCAGTGCCTCCCCACATGCTCCCACCAATTGCCCATGTTCCTAGGCCGATGGTTGTCGCTTCTATATCAGTTTGATGGATTTGTCGTTTTTCCATGAGAGCACCTCCGTCAATGTGTATACATGCGTACTTTACCCGTCGTGTCATTCAGTAAACGTGCTTCACATGTTTCAGCTTCCTTATGCATATGGTGGATAGAAGGCCTGTCTTAGGAGGGAATTGGATGTTCTACCTATCGGAGAGACGGTTGTTAGTAGTATTGCTTGTAGGATTTGTCTCAATATGTTGGTTCTCGCTCCTTCGCGCAGAGAGCATCATCGTGCAAGGCTATGAGGCGGAGCAAGCGGAAGAAGTGATTGCTTTAGATTTCGAACCATTTGTTGAGGTGGGGACGGTAGAAGAGGCGGAAGCTCATGTCTCTTTCAACGTATCATCAGTCATGAATGTTCCAGATGGATACGAACGATTAAGTGTAAGTTACCATGAGGAAGACGGAAGAGTTCGTCAAGTATTCACAAATCACAAAGAAGGGAGACTAATGGTTGAACAAGCAGAATCTCCTTTATCAGCACCTAAAGAAGCCGTTGTGAATGTGATAAAGATTGGAAATAAAGAGGTCACCTTATATGGGGAGGGCGATGAGATTTACGGAGCTACATGGTCGACGGGTACTTCCACTTATTCGGTTCATTCATTGCGCTCGTTTGACTTAAATCAATGGAAGGAATTGATGATTGGTATTTATTAATTTTCTTAAAATAAAATTTACAAAACTTTAATTTTTTAGCTCTTTTTTCGACATAATGTGATATGATGATGATGGATTTAGAGAGTTACCATTAAGAGAGGAAGATGGAAGTGAGCCTAGGCCCATTTACGATTTTGTTACTGGCCATCGTTCTTGTGAACTTCACTTCAGAGCTTGTTGAGGCAAGCTATTACGGAAGAGCCATGAGTTTCAAGAAGGCTTCTGTTCGTTCACTGTTGTTTACAATCGTTGCCGTAACGATAAATGGACTTTTTCTAATCTTTGATTCATCCTATCATACCTCAGTCATCATTGTATTTCTAAGCGTAGGAGTTTTGTATTGTTTGATACGCATGTTGGTATCGATTAAGAAGAAAGAGCGCCATACTTGGATCTATCCATTGATTTGCGTATACTTATGTGTCCTTTGTTTGATTATTTATGAATAATGCCCTGTTCAATCGACCTAAGAAGGGTCGATTATATTTTGGGTTAAAATGACTGAAAATTTGGACTATAATAAGAGGAAGGGGGGATTCAAAGGTGGAAGTCGTTCAGGAACCGAGGCGAAAGAAGCGGCCCATGCCCACATGGCAGAAGATTGTGTTCGGTGGAATTGCAGTATTGTTATTTCTTCTCATACTCGTTCTCATCTTTGTAAACGTTTACATTAATCAAACCGTACCTAAAGTGTCTGGAGAAGAAGTTGTTAGAGTGCTTCAATCGGACGTTCGTGTCACGTATGACAGATACGGGGTTCCACATATTGAAGCGAGCAAAGATGCGGATTTATTTCGGGCACAAGGTTATGTGCAGGCGAAAGAGCGCTTGTTCCAAATGAGTATGGCTCGTAGGCAAGCGAGTGGGACTCTTAGTGAGGTGGTAGGGGAACAAGCAGTAGAGCAAGACAAATACTTTCGTACATTGGGGTTAAGAAGGGCGGCGGAGCGGTCTTATGCTTCTTATTCGCCTGAGATGAAGGAAGTTCTTCAGTACTACTCTGAAGGGGTAAATGCCTTTATTGAGGAAGCAATCGCATCTAAACGATTGCCAGTTGAGTTCGCGCTGGTTGGCTTCTCTCCTAGCGAGTGGGATCCGATTGATTCATTAACAATAGGAAAGTACATGGCGTTTGACTTAGGTGGGCACTGGGAAAGACAGGCTTTTAACTATCACCTATTGCAGCAATATGGAGAAGAGAAGGCTTATGAATTGTTCCCATCCTATCCTAAACAAGCTCCAACGATTGTGAAGGACATCAATATTGGTCAAAGCTTTTCTAGCGCAATTATTCCAGAAGAATTCAACGGGAGCAACAATTGGGTTGTGAGCGGTGAGAAAACAGCAAGTGGCAAGCCACTTCTTGCTGACGACCCTCATTTAGGATTGGCAACTCCATCCATCTGGTATGAAATGCATTTACAGTCTCCGAATTATAATGTGAATGGCGTCGTTTTCGCAGGCGTACCTGGAATTATTCTAGGGCATAACGATGAAATTGCCTGGGGCGTCACGAACGTAGGACCCGATGTGCAACAGCTCTATCTTGAGAAAAGGCATCCAGACGAAGCCTATACGTTCATGTACGAAGGAGAGTGGGAAAAGGCAAAGGTAATTCAGGAACCGATCAATGTGAAAGGGGAAGACACAATCCCATATACAGTAGTAGAAACACGGCATGGTCCTATTCTATCTGAATTTGCAGGGCAATCAGATGGGGAACATGCGCTGGCTTTGAGATGGACTGCTCTCGATGCTACAACAGAGCTCGAAGCATTTCTAGACGTGAATAAAGCGAAGAATTGGAATGAGTTTGAAGATGCACTGGCAAAGTTTCATGCCCCCGCGCAAAACTTCGTGTTCACATCGAAAGACGGAACAATCGCATACAAAGCCAATGGGAAAATCCCAATTTATCCTGATGGAAAGGATGCTCTATTGCCGCTTGAGGGGTGGAACGCCGAAAATGAATGGGTGGGGTATATTCCGTATGATGAATTGCCAACTGTAATTAATCCAGAGCAAGGCTTTATTGCGACCGCTAATAACAAAGTAGTTGGACCGGATTATCCATATCATATTAGTCATGTCTTTGCACAGCCTTATCGCTATGCTCGGATTCACGAATTCTTAGAAGAGAATAATCATCTAACTGTAAACGATATGAAGGAACTGCAAATGGATGTGAAGAACCTTCAGGCTGAGGAATTTGTGCCGTTATTTGTTAGTAAAGTAAGAAATGGAGAAGTATCAGAGACAATGGGTGAAGCACTTTCCATCCTCGAGAAGTGGGATTACAAAGATGAAGCGACCCAATCGGCCCCATTAATCTTTCATACATGGATGGACCACGTTGAGGAAGAACTTTACAAAGACTTATCGAGTGATGTCCGAGGGTTGTTTACAGGAAAGGGACAAACGACCGATGAATTATTAAGACAATCTTTCTCCGGTGAGGATCCCCAATGGGTGCAGGAAGCAGGTGGGTTAGAAGAGCTCCTCACAAAGAGTCTGAAGAGCTCGATTGAGGAACTCTACGCTTCGTTTGGTTCTGAGTTAACTGCTATGTCATGGGGAGAATTTCATCGTGTAGAGTTTTACCATCCATTATCGAGTATCTCCTATTTGGAACCATTCTTTAATAGTAATAGCCCTGTCCCATCAGATGGGAGCGCTGTTACCGTCATGGCTGCGTCGCATAACGAGGAAGGGATTGTTAATCATGGAGCATCGTGGAGATTTGTATTTGATGGTTCGACCTATGAGAAATCAGAGCAGATGGTAGGTCCAGGACAATCTGGTCATGTGAAGAGCGTTTGGTATGACAATCAGAGAAAGGACTGGGTTGAAGGAGGATACCATACAACATACTTAAGTGGATATAAAGGACAGGTGCTAACCTTAACCGCACCATAACCCCGGAGCTTACCGGGTTTCTTTTTTTGTTCTCCTAATAGGAATGAGAAAGGGAATTGAGGTAAACCTAGCAAGAGAACAAGTTCAATCGTATGTGAGGAGTGTCATCTATGCATGGGTTCCATGAAGTCTTTATTCAACTGCTAATATTATTAGCCGTATCGATTACGGTAATTGCACTGGCAAAGCTCTTAAAGCAGCCCTACTCCATCGCACTAGTATTGGTGGGGTTGTTGCTTGGCATTACTGAAATTCCTTTGCTTGAAGAGTCTGAAGCATTTATTACTCAATCGAGCGTCTTTCAAGCCATTATTATTTCTTTGTTTCTACCTATTCTCCTCGGGGATGCCACTTTAAATATGCCCTATCGACTGTTCTTTAATCTGAAATGGACCATCTTCTCTATTGCCTTTGTTGGGACGTTTATTTCTTTCTTAAGTATTGGATTTGGTGCTCTATACTTCTTGGATTTACCCATCGTTGTGTCGTTCACCTTTGCTGCTTTGATGAGCGCGACAGACCCAATCAGTGTCATAAGCATCTTTAAGCAGCTTGGTGTATCAGAGAAAATGTCAACGATAATGGAAGGGGAATCGTTGTTCAACGATGGAATTGCCGTTGTACTGTTTAAGATCTCGACGATTTACTTACTCACTTATATTGAAATGGGTTGGGCAGGCTTAGGGAGCGGGACGCTTCTCTTCCTGAAATTTAGTATTGGTGGCGCCCTAATTGGGTTGATAATAGGTTATGTGTTCTCTCAAATCATCCGAATATTTGACGATTATCCTTTAGAAATTACGCTGTCAGCACTATTGTTCTTTGGAAGTTACTTTGTAGCAGAGCATTTCGAAATGTCTGGGGTAATTGCCGTTGTCGTAGGAGGTCTCTTATTTGGGAGTTATGGGAAGAAGATTGGAATGTCGGATGAAACAAGAGCCAACATTACGACCTTCTGGGATGTCATTACACTGCTTGCGAACTCCATTATCTTTTTGATGGTTGGTCTCGAAATTCAACAAATCGATTTTAGTGGGAAGTGGGGGCTGATTGTATTTGCCATCCTACTCGTACTTGTTGGTCGAACGTTAGCGATTTATATTAGTACAAGTATCACAGGCAAACTCAACCAGAAGGAGACCTTCCTTGTGAACTGGGGTGGGTTAAGAGGTAGCTTGTCCATTGCACTTGCCTTAAGCCTTCCCATGGACTTTACTGGTAGGGAAGAGATATTGATTCTTACGTTTTCAGTGGTCATCTTCTCTTTAGTTGTTCAAGGATTGTCTGTCGCACCCGTTGTTAAAACGTTCGGCTTATCAGAGGACAAAGAATAAGACTGTCAGCCTTTAGGCTGGCAGTCTCTTGTTCTTATCGTTTATTAAACCCTTTACGTTGTACATAGTCTGTAACATCTAATCGGATCGGCTTCTTAAACCTTCGAGTCATTTGGTCACTCCACGTATCTTGACGAGCATTCTGCTTTCGCTTGGCGTAATAGGCAGCAATCTTCTTATCGAAAGCCTCGATATACTTGTCCTGTTCTGGATCATATCGATTCTCGTGATACACTGCTTCTTTCGGTAGACGAGGCTTCTTCTCGGTGTTGGCATTGGGATGTCCGAACACCATTCCAAATAGAGGAATGACATGTTGGGGAAGCTCTAGCAAGGAATCTACACGAGCGATATCATTTCGCAAGCTTCCAATGTAACAGATACCAAGCCCCATTGATTCTGCAGCAATGGCCGCGTTCTGCGCAGCAAGTGCAGCGTCGATTGAAGAGACGAGTAAATGTTCGGTGCTTTCAAAGTTTGTCTTCATCTCTTCTACTTCATTGTCCCTGCCCATTCTTGAAAAGCGAGATAAATCTGCGCAAAAGATCATCATGTGCCCATTTTCTTTAACATAATGTTGTCCGCTTACTTCTGCTAATTGGTCTTTCTTCTTCTGGTCAGTAATCCCAATGATGGAATAGGCATGCATAAAGCTTGATGTAGATGCCATAAGAGCAGTCTCTACAATGGTATCAATCTGTTCATTTGTTAAGGCTTCATCTGTAAAGGAACGAATTGAGCGATGATTAAGGATTGTTTCGATTGTTTCATTCATGAGTATGGTCCACTCCTTATTCTTTTACTATATTGTCACACTGTTATTCTACAAGAAACGATTGCAATATTCCCAATTTATGCTTCAATGGATAAGAGATGATGCGAGTAAAATACATTAAAGAAATAATGGAAGTAAAAAGCTTAATAATATGTTAAGATGGACAATATTGCCCCACTTTTTTCCTTTGTATTTTCTAAAGTGACTGCAGGATAACTGGATTGATTCATAAATCTATACGGTAGATACTCTATGAGTATTGAATATATCAGTATAGTAAACCATGTTGTTCAGTATAACCTGTTTCGGAAAGTACAATTGGGATGAAAGGGACTCTATGTGGTAAAAGTGAGGGTTTCTATCATGGGAAAATTAATTGATTTCAAATTGCAACGGTCTAGAAAGCAAATTAAAATGTGGGCGGGCAATAGAGGTGTGCTCTATGAAATTTACCTATCTGTATTGCTCTATATAAATTGTAGTCTAGAGAATAAATACTCAGCACCCATTGACCATCTAAACACGGAGACAGGGCTTAAAAAGGAATTTCGAGGGAATGAAGAGCTTTTCTTTTATACCATTCAGGAATTAATTGCTTACTGGGATTTAGAGCCATCCATGATTACAGAAGATATGAAGAAAGATCTCTTTCTCCACTTCGAGAAAGTAGGGGATCTTTGCTTCTTTATACAGGAACATCAATCACATACAAATAGTTAAACGGAGAGGGTATAACAACCTCTCCGTTTTTTATTTCGCTACTGGTAAGGTGAAGGAGTTTAATAGTCCAGCAAATACCTGCAAGATTCCAAGAGCAAGTAACAATGGTCCAATCGTAAAAGCAAAACCGAAACTCAATCCCATATGTATAAATCCAGATAGCGCGACATTTCCATTACGATTTGCCCGAAATGAATAGATTCCAAATAATAAGTTAAATGAAGCTAACAGTGAGAGATATATGGTAAGCATTCCAATCACATCCTTTATTCAATTTTAAAAGACTCTTTCTTTATCTTAGGACTTTACTTTCCCACAATAATGGCTTATTAAACGTATGAATGTTACGTGTTGTTCATATACTTCTAAATGTTTTCTGATAATTCGTATTATTTATTGTAGTATATCCTGGCTACGTTTGGAATGGGGGGAGGGAAGATTTTACATGGTTAACCATTACTTAATGTGCAATCTCCCATTTGCTACTTGTACGAAATAGAGGACTTTCTTCATTAAAGGACGAAAACGTTAAATAGCGTTGAGTGGGGAGGGACTGGATTGGTAAAGGGAACAATTGTAGTGAATCAGTTATCCAAAACCTTTACAAAGGGGAGCGTTACAGCTGTTAAGGACGTAAGTTTCGACGTGAAAGAAGGGGAGTTCTTCGCTTTCTTAGGACCGAATGGAGCTGGGAAGTCGACGACTGTCCAAATCCTAACGACTCTTATTGAAGCGAGTTCTGGTTCTGTTTATGTAGCCGAGCAAGATGTCACCAGTTCACCTCAGGAAGTTCGAAAGCATATCGGAGTGGCCCTACAGGAAACAGGTATTGACCCTGGGCTGACTGGACGAGAAATGCTCATGTTGCAATGCAGGATTTTCGGTTATAAAGAAAAGGAAGTAAAGGAACGTAGCAACGAGTTGCTTAGAGTGGTTCAACTTGAAGAAGCAGCGGATCGTGTCTCTGGAAATTATTCTGGTGGGATGAGGAGAAGATTGGATTTAGCGTTGACCCTCGTTAATCGACCCAAGATTCTATTTCTAGATGAACCAACAACAGGACTCGACCCTTCTAACCGTAAGAGTATCTGGAGGTATTTAGAGAAATTAAATAAAGAAGAAGGAACGACAGTCTTTCTAACAACTCAGTACTTAGAAGAAGCGGACTATCTTGCAGACCGAATTTGTATTATAGATGGAGGAGAAATTGTTGCTTCAGGAACGCCCGAAGAGCTTAAACGAAGTATTGGAAACGATTTACTTGTACTTCGATTCCATAGTGAAGCAGATGGAATCGAAGCTCTGCGCGCATTACAACAGTGGGGGAATGAAGGGGACATGGTCCGGGTGGGTGCAGAAATTAAAGCGTATGCGCAAGATGGAACGAAACTAATGGTAGATGTTGTTCGCACCCTCGACCAAAGTGGAATCTCCATTGACAATATGAATTTAACCTCACCTACACTGGATGATATCTTCTTGAAGATAACGAACAAAGAGGCGTCTAAAGGAAAGGGTGTAAACCTTTATGGGGAATAACGTTTTGAGGGATACGTGGATTTTATCCAAGCGAAGCATTGTAACGGTTATTCGAAATCCATTTGTGTTCATTCCAAACTTGTTAATTTCCATGTTCTTTCTCGTTGTCTATGACAGTGGATTAAGTGGCATTAGTGAACTTCCTGCCTTTGAAGGGGCGAACTATCTAGCGTTTATCTTACCTGTCTCAGTTGTTTCGGCTGCGATTGGAGGAGCTGGTGGGTCTGGCCAAGCTATTGTCAAAGATATTGAGAATGGCTTCTTCCAAAGGTTGCTATTAACACCAGCTTCAAGACTTTCGATTGTACTTGGACCCATTATAGCTGGAATGTTTCAGTTGCTCTTACAAACGATTCTAATTATCTTAATCGCATATATCATGGGAGTAGAATCAGCGACTGGTGTGCTAGGGATGGGTGTTGTCCTTCTAATTGCGATTGGATGGGGACTTGCCTTTGCGGGATATTCAGTCGGCATAGCTTTAAAAACCAAAAACGCACAGGCTGCTCAAGCGGGTACGTTGATTTTCTTTCCGTTGATCTTTCTTAGTACCACATTTGTGCCGTACGATTTAATCGAGAGTGGTTGGTTGAAGGTAGCGGCAACGATTAACCCAACTACTTACATCTTTGAAAGTATGAGAGCGGTTCTAATCGATGGGTGGGTATTCTGGGATATTGCTCAAGGGTTTATCGCAATTGCAATCGCTTGTCTGATTACAATCTCCTTCGCTGCCTTTAGCGCTAAGAAAGCCGTAAGCAGAGGCTAGGTTTAAGTCAACAGTCACTTCAATATTACATAGAATGAGGTAGGGGGGAGCGAAGTTGAAATGGGTTGATCGATTGGATGTGTTCGCATTTCTTTTACTTATTGGCGGAGTTTGGCTACATGCCGAGGCATACATGACAGATTTCCAGCTGACCTTCGTGGCCATACCTTGTCTCGTCTATGTGATGGTCGTCAGCGATCAATTAAGAAAGCGACAAATCAGACAAAAGTTATCGAAAAGGAAGAGCACATAACAAGTATGTGTTCTCTCTTTTTGTTAAAAATGCGAACATACATTCGTGTTATAAAGAAAATTATGGTACAATCTGTAGTATAGCTTTTCCATATGCCAAACCCTCATGTCGGAAGGGGGTGAACGCCATTACAATATACGAAGCTTTGATGTTAATGATTGGATTTGGATCATTAATTGCAGCCATCATGCACAAAAAATAAAAAAAGGCCTCCCAAAGTAGGAGACCAAAACACACTCATTTGAAATTGGAAAAGCTATCGGGCTGTAACGGAGACGTTACAGCCTATTAAGCTTAAACATTATCTTCACTATACCATAAATTAGTGCTTAAGTCACAACTTTAATCAAGTAAGAGAAGGTGGGAACATGTTTAGCGCAGGTACAACTTGGTGAACAGGAGGGAAAATGGCGTCTTATTTGTACGTCCAAGAACCATTTAGCTACGTCGACCTCTATTGAAATGGCAGCTTTATGTAATGAACTTCATGACAGTAGTTATATGAAGAAGAAGCAAAGGACCTTCGTTGACTTGTGCTGTTATTTATTCTACTATATACCCACTGGGGTTATGGCTTCAGTGAGTTTTGGATAAGTAAAGACAGGTATGAACGATAATAAAGTTATTGCATAGGAGGAATTATAATGAAAACACTAACAGCAAAAGAAGTACAAGAAAAATTAGAGCAAGGTGAACAACTAAATATCATCGACGTTCGTGAAGATGACGAGGTAAGAGAGGGCATGATCCCTGGTGCGAAACATGTCCGTCTTGGAACCGTTGAAGAGCGTGTATCTGAGTTTGACAAAGATAAAGAATACGTAATGGTTTGCCGTTCTGGTGGCCGTAGCGGGAAAGCATACCAGTACCTAGAATCACAAGGTTTCAATGTGATTAACATGGAAGGCGGCATGCTAGCTTGGGAAGGAGAAACCAAGTAAAGAGGAAGTCGTGTTTTTTTGGAAACCTAAGTTTGACTTAGGAGTTGACGGTATTGGCTAAGAAGATGACGGTGGAACAGCTCGTACGTAAGATCATGAAAGAAGAGTCTGTAGACCTCATAGATGTCCGTTCTAAAGCAAATTATGATGATTGGAAGGTAGAAGGGAAATCCGTGAACGTTGTGAATGCTCCATATGAGGAGATTCACGATGTGCATGCTCTAAAAGAGAAACTGCCTGATGGGGAGTTTGTGATTGTGTGTAACCAGGACCCCACTGCTAGGAAAGTGGCTGCCTTACTAGAGGAAGCGGGAATGGATGGGTTCTATTATTTAGAAGGTGGAATGCGTGCCTTTGGTGAGCACATTGAACCTGTCTTCGTTAGTGAATTGCCAGATGGGGGAGAGTTGTACCAATTTGTTCGGCTCGGTAAGGGCTGTCTTTCTTATGCGGTAATGAGCGAAGGGCAGGCAGCTATTGTTGATCCAAGTCGAACGATTCAGCCATACCTCGACTTTGTGGAAGATAAGGGATTGACCCTTACCCATGTGATTGATACCCATCTTCATGCGGACCACATTTCTGGTGGACTGAAGCTAGCTGAGGAAGTGGAGGCTGATTATTGGTTGTCTTCTAAGGACGGAGCAACAGCTGAGTATGACTTTCGACCATTAGAAGATGTACAAGAAATTCAAGTGGGGCTCTCTGTAATTACACTCGTGCCTTCTCAAACGCCAGGTCATACGAAGGGATCCATCACTTTACTCGTTGCTAACGAGTTTCTGCTAACAGGTGATACGCTCTTTGTTCAATCAGTCGGTCGACCAGATTTGGCTGGGAAAGCGGAGCAATGGGTGGATGACCTATACGAAACCTTGTTCGAACGATATAAATCCTATGCCCCTTCAGTTGTTGTGTTGCCAGGCCACTTTGCTAGTATGGATGAATGGAACCAGCATGGGTACATTGGAGAGACGCTAGGACATTTATATAAGCACAATCGAGGGTTAGAAGCTTCTGGGCGTTCTGAATTTGTAGAGATGGTGTTATCACATCTGTCAACGCAACCGAACGATTACGAAGACATTCGTCAAGTGAATCTTGGGAAGCTTCAACCGAGTGAAGACGAACAACGATCGATGGAAGTCGGACCTAACCGATGTGCTGTTCATGAAGGGAAAGGATGAGTCTTAAGACTCATCCTTTCTTCTTTTACAGGGGCATTAATTTATGGTAGGTTTGTTTTCGGTATAAAATGGGGAAAGAGTTTATGAACAAGAGTTGATGTCAAGTCGTGTAGGAGGATGAATATGTCCATAAAGGCTTTTGTATTTGATGCCTATGGCACGTTATTTGACGTGCATTCCGTAAAGGAGAAATTAGAGGAACAGTATCCTTTGAAGGGAGAGGCCATTAGTGAAGCGTGGCGAAGTCGTCAGGTTCACTATTTCATGGTTCGACAATTGATTCATAACTATGCTTCATTTGAAGAAGTTACGTCTTGGGCGCTGCAGGATGCCTTACAGGTAAACGGTGTGACTTATAATGAAGAACAAGTTGAGCAGTTTATGAGCGTCTATGAGCACCTCCATCCTTTCGAAGAAGTTAAGGATGTGCTTCATCAATTACAAGACCACCAGCTTGTTGTCTTTACAAATGGAACACAAGCCTTATCACGTCCACTCCTTAAGAACAATGGGTTGGACGACATGTTGAGGTTATTAACAGCAGATGAACAAGGCATTTATAAGCCTGACCCGATGGCGTATGACTATGCGTTAAAGGAACTTGGAGTAGAGAAGGAAGAAGTACTCTTTATGTCTAGTAACCCTTGGGACATTACGGGGGCTAAATCATTCGGATTCCAAACGGCATGGATTCGAAGAGGGAAAGGGGAATTTCCTAAACTAGGATTCGTACCAGACTACATCTACGAAGACTTAACTGGAATCTTAGCCTTTAAATAGAGAGAAGCTTTTTTCTCTCTGTACATACGAATTTTGTAAATAGAAAGAGGATGAACTATGATTCGAACCTTGGCCTATACAAAGGATAATCGTCTAATTGAAGGGCTGCCTTTAGATCAAATGCAAGGGGAGGAAATTATTTGGTACTGGGTCGATTTTATTGAGCCAACACCAGGTGAAACACAAAAGCTTGATACCGTTTTCGACTTTCACCCCCTTGCTATAGAGGATTGCATCCATACGTTGCAACGGCCGAAATTGGATTATTACGAGGAACATACATTCTTTGTAATCCATTCATTAAATTCGAAGACGTTGGAGAAAGAAGAAATCGATATCTTTAGTGGAGATGGATTTATTGTAACGTACCACAAGCACACATCTGCTGAACTAGAGCAAGTATGGAATCGATTGAAGCGAAGTAAGCAGCCTGACCAGTGGGAAGAATTTATCGTCTTTTACGAATTGCTCGACAAAGTCGTGGATAATTACTTTCCAATCGTATATGCGATTGAGGACCATATTAATGAAATCGAAGACAACACGAGAAACTCGAATATGGAGAAGTTGCTTGAGCAATTATTTGATACAAGAAGTGACTTGTTGATGATGCGACAGACGGTTCACCCAATGAGGGACCTTCTCTATCGGATGATTAGCACACATCATCTGGAGGGGGTGCGAGAGCGTAAGGAATATTTCGCTGACATTCACGACCATCTATTGAAGGTTTCAGAACTCATTGAATCCAATCGTGAGATGACACAAGACATACGTGATAGTTATCTATCGTTAAACTCTCATCAAACGAATCGAACGATGCAAATCCTTACCGTCATATCTGTCATCTTTATGCCATTAACGTTCATCGTAGGGATTTATGGAATGAACTTTAGTTATATGCCGGAGCTATCATGGAAATACAGTTATTTCTTCGTATTGGCGATTATGGCGATGATGACATTTGGAATGGTGGCATGGTTTAAGAAAAAGGGCTGGTTTGATTAATTAGTCATGAGTATAGTGGAACGACCAAGAACACCGAAGAGGCCTCCTTTGTAAGAGGGAGCCTCTTCGGTGTTTATTTGCGACGAGAGTGGGACGAGAAGCCTGTCCCTGTGTCCCAGTAGTAGAGGGCAGGGCGGTGTATGAATAGCCAGTGTTCAGTTGTTAGGGTTAACCAGACAAAGCTAATGAGCCTCCAATCTATATCTTTAATGTCCATTCCATCGCCTCCTTGCCTCAGTATACGCAAGTAGAAGGTTGTCTCATGATAGGGTCGTGACCTGGCCTTGAATACAAAATCTTTATTTCCCGTACATATCGCACCAAAATTGGAGGTATACACGGCAGGTGTGTATCTACAAAGGAGATTTCTTTTCACTTTTTTCTGAATAAGGGAGAATAGTTGCAACGAATCAAAATAAGAGGTACGATTTCTTTCGTGTGACGAAATAATAAAACAATGAAACAAAAGGTTTGAAGGGAGGAATTTCATGAGTACACAACAGCAGACACAACAGACAGAGATTCAAAATCCTAGAGGATTGCTCATCGCTTTATGTTCTGTGCTCATGTTCTCGGTCATGAACGGGACCATGTTTAACATCGCCGTTCCTGACATCGCGAATACGTATGATCTCTTGCCATCGGAAGCAAGTTGGGTCATGACAGGGTACATTATGATCTATGCCGTTGGTGCATTGGTTTATGGGAAATTGGCGGACTATTATCCGTATAAAACGCTAATTACAATTGGGTTAACCATCTTTTCTCTTGGTTCTTTACTTGGCTTCTTTTCTACAAGCTATGTCATGGTAATTGTAGGGAGAATCATTCAGGCAATGGGTGGGTCGATGATCCCGGCCTTAGTCTTTCTAGCCCCAATTCGATATTTCCCTGACCAACGAGGCAAAGTGCTTGGGATTATTTCTTCTGTAATGGCATTTGCGTCTGGCGTTGGACCTATTCTTGGTGGATTTATTGCAGGGTTCTTGTCGTGGGAATATCTATTTCTAACATCGGCACTCATTATCGTAACGCTACCCTTCTTAAGAAAGAACTTGCCTAATGAAGAAACAAAGCCAGTATCACTTGATTATATCGGGATGGTCTTTGTTGCAGGGATTGTATCTTCCTTAATTCTTGGCATATCCTTAGGGTTGATGTATATGTTCGGTATAATGGCCTTATTTATTCTATTCTTTATCTGGAGAACGAAGACAGCAAGAGATCCATTTATTCCACCGCGTTTATTCAGAAATGTGAACTACCGTACAACAATTATTACAAGCTTTCTAACCATCACAAGCTTGTTCGGAATGATGTTTATCTTGCCGCTTATGTTCCGTGATGTATATGGTCTATCTACGATGAGTATTGGCCTTGTTCTATTCCCAGGCGCTATGAGTGCTGCCATCATGGGTCAAAAAGGTGGGAACTTAGTGGATAGCAAAGGAGCTAAATTTGTCTTATTCTTAGCGCTTGGTCTACTATTCTCAGGGTTCTTAGTCGTATCATCGGCAACAGGCCTTGTCGTATGGCTTGTGAGTGCATTAGTCATCCTTGCGTATATGAGCTTCCCGCTTGTTCAAGCTTCTTCAGCGGAGCTACTTGCTACAGAGCTTGAATCTAGCGAAACTGGTGTTGGGATGGGTGTGTTCAACTTATTGAACTTTGTTTCTGGTTCCATCAGTGGTGCGGTCATCGGGAAAGTGCTTGATTTGTATCAGCCTAGCTCACCAATCAACCCGATTGGGGTAAATGGTGAATCGGCGATTTATAGTAACGTCTTTCTTGGATTTAGTATCGTAATCCTCGTTGCCTTTCTGCAATTTAAATTCTTCTACAAGAAGAAAGCCTAAAAAAAGCTAAGGTGCTGCATGTCCAGCACCTTAGCTTTTTAGTGTGATTTGTCTACGTATAAGATAGCGTTCCATTGAGTCGAACATCTATAGTACAACAGATGCGTGCTCATGAACGGCTTCATCTTTGTATCGTAATTGCACATGACTGATGTACTCATTGCAGCAGTCAACAATCTTGTTGTAAATTTCCTCTACATCAACACCGTCAATAATAAGTAATAAGTCGCCTGCTTCTTTCACCATAAAGAAGCTAAGTAAATTTGGGAGTTGCTTTGCATCAGCAATTTGGTCCCCTTGGTATAAGTATACATCAGAGGCATGTTCCGCTACGTCTTGATGGATTTGAATAATATGTTCAAGGGTAATTGAGTTCGATAAGTGAATCTGGTAAGAATGTATTTGTCTCAATTGTGACACCTCTCTATTTTAGGTTGTTCACTACTTCTGGGCCCGTTTCGTAGTGATTAAGATTTTCATACGAAATACTTTTCTACAAAAACTGTACCCGCTAAACGCTCATGGAAAACCTGAAAGTATCACACTAGTTCTCATACATCATTTTTCGAGTCATACCTCCATCGACTACAATGTTTTCCCCCGTTACGAAATCATTGCTTTCCTCAGATAAATAAAAACAAGCTTTTGCGATATCATGTGGAGTTCCAACCCGATTCGCTAAATGCTGATGATGGTCAACTTCACGCAACTGATCGTAATTCTCCGTTTGTATCCAACCTGGACTAATGCTGTTTACGCGAATATGATAAGGGCTTAGGGATGCGGCAAGTGCATGGGTAAGCGCAACAATCCCGCCTTTTGATGCAGCGTAGGCTTCTGAGTCAGGTTCAGACATAAAAGCTCGGGTAGACGCTATGTTAATGATTCTCCCTTTGGTCTTTGACTCTCTCCACTTTGTTGCGATTCGTTTCGATAATACGAACATGCTTCTTAGATTTGTTTCGAGAATGGCATCCCATTCGTCGACGGTAATGTCGAAAATAGAGTGAAATCTACTAACACCGGCGTTATTAATTAAAATAGTCGGCGATGGAGAAGTATCTGCTAAACGATGCAAATCCTCTACTTTACGAACATCGCAGTACGTAAAACTAGCCTGATACCCACGCTCGTTAAGACTATGAACGACTTGGCGCCCGTTCTCTTCATCAATATCGGCAAGTACAACTTGTGCACCCTGTTCTGCATAAGCTAAAGCCACACCTTTTCCTATCCCATTACTACCACCTGTAATCCAAACAACATCATTTTGAAAGTTCATCGTCTTCATCCTTTCGATTTACGAGTTACGCTACTTATATACCCTCCATACTCCTATGTTATGTAAGCGCCTTGTCGGGAATAGGGCAGGCATACCTTGTTTTTAACGATAACCTATGATAATATTTTTGAAACTAATCGGGGGTGAAGCTATGAGAGAGGTAACATTAGTAGATATTTTTAAGCACCATATAACTCGGAAGTATTTATTTCGATCTGGGGTTCACCATGCAGTAACGGTAGCGGAACATGCTTTGGCTTTAGCGAAAGAAGAACAGGTGAATCTAGATTTGGCTACGAAAGCAGCGCTTCTTCACGATATTGGCCATTATGAATGGTACGTCGATGGGGAGTGGGATTACGATGAGTACCGCAAGAATGATATCCATGCCATTAAGGGAGCGGAACGTGCTCATAAGCTTTTAATCCGTTTAGGAGAAGACCGCACCGTTGCGAAAGAGGTGTCCGTTGCAATCCTTCTTCACACTGACTCGTATCTGCCCTTTACGGTTGATGAGAAGACGACACCACTACAGAAGGTAGTGAAACGTGCGGATGAAATGGATGAACTACCAAAGGGTTTGCATCATTATAAAGAAATGGATTTTGGTGCTGCTATAAAACGACTCCATGTTCTCGACCTTGAGATTGACGCTTATAATGACGTGAGTCAAAGAGAGATGGTATAACATGGTCAACATGAGAGAAAAAAGCACCTCTTACGACAGTGTCTACATTTCTGTTCGAAAGAGGTGCTTTATGATGGAGTTAAGAGAAGAGACTTGCTACATCGCTTTCAGCAGATGGATAGACAAATGTCAGCGCTTTGACCTCTTCTTTCGTCATTCCTTTCTCAATGGCTAGCGTGAACAAATTAATTAAATGTTCACTGTAGCTATTCAAGAGATGCACACCAAGCAGTTTACCTGTCGATTTGTCCGTAAGAACTTTCGAATAGGCAGTGGATTCATTCGTTCGTTTGTACGTAAAGAAGCCAGATAAGTCTTTGGAAAGAACATCGTAATCTGTCCCTAATTTTTTCAATTGTTCTTCTGTTGCGCCTACGGATGCAAGAGGAGGGTACGTAAATACAATGCTTGGAATGTGCGTCGGCAAGGTTGTAGGTTGCGTGCCATAAAGTAGATGCTCAATGGCTCTTGACCCTTCTTGCCCAGCTACTGGAGTCAGTGGTAGCTCATTTGTATAAGCGCAATCTCCTGCTGCATAAATATGATTGAATTCATACGTTTGATAAGTAGAATCGACAACAATACCTTGCTTTGTATAAGAGATTCCAACTTCGTCTAATCCCATGTTCTCAATATTTGGCGTTCTCCCTGCCCCGTGTACCACTAAGTCGGCTTCAAGTGTGATTGGGCGCCCGTCTTTCTTCGCTTCTACCGTGTACATTCCATCATGTTGCTTAATTGATGTTACGTTGGTCTCTGTATGGATGATTATTCCTTTTGCCTCTGAACTTTCTTTAAGCTTTGTCTTTACATCATAATCGAATCCATCAGATAGAATCATAGGACTACGTTCAAATACTACAACCTCAGACCCGGCTGCTCTTGCTAGATGAGCGAATTCCATAGAGATGTAACCACCGCCAATAAACACGATTGAAGGCGGGAGGTCTTCTAATTCGAAGAACTGATCGCTTGTGTATAAGTGCTCTGCTCCATCTATAGGCAACCCAGATGGCTTAGCGCCTGTGGCGATAAAGATGGAATCACCGGTAAGGGTATGAGAACCTGCTTGTACCGTATGAGAATCTTTTAACACCCCTTTGCTATGGTAAGTGTGGATACCTTTCTCTTTATACATATTCTCACGTGATTCTGGAACAGGGTGTGTGAAGGTGTCTTTAAATGTCTTTAAGTCTTTCCAGTTTAGTGTGACTTCACCGTTTATTCCGTGACCTATATTATTCTTCGTTTGTTCGTATAGTTGGCTAATGCCAACCATAACCTTCTTCGGATCACATCCGCGATTTGGACATGTCCCTCCATAGGGTCTCTCATCAATAATTGCTACAGATTTATTTTCATCTGCAGCTGCAACAGCTGCAGAAGTACCAGCTACTCCAGTTCCAATTACAAGTAAATCATAGTGCATGGACATGAGAATCGTTCCTCCTTGTTTTGATTACACTTTGCCTTGTTACCCTCTTCAAAAACGTAGCAAACAGGTTAAAAACATTTGGATTTGTTACAATTTTAGTATTGGTCTTATTACAAATATGAGAAATGAGGGGTTAGGATGGTGGAGAGAAGAACTCCAATTCCAATCGAAGAAGCAATTGAAAGAGTGATGAAGTATCCGTTAGGAGGGGGTGTAGAAGCTGTATCAATTGAGGAGAGTGATGGGAGGGTGCTCGCTAAGCCGTTGCTAGCTACTCATCCTGTTCCTCCATTTCGGAAGTCTCCATACGACGGATTTGCGTTTCGTGCAGAAGACACGAAAGGGGCTTTAGAGAATCATCCTGTAACCTTTCGAATTGTTGAACACGTACCTGCGGGACACGTAAGTACGTATGAATTGGGGCGAGGAGAAGCGGTCCGCATTATGACGGGGGCGAAAATCCCTGATGAAGCCACATGTGTAGCTATGTTTGAGGTGTGTCAGGAGTACGTTCAAGACGAAGAAGAATATGTAAGCATTAAAAGAGAAATGAAAGCAGGTCAGAACGTCATGGAAGCAGGTTCTGAAACAGAAGATGGTCAGGTGTTAGTGGGTGCTGGTAAAGTGATTAATCCTGGAGTGAAAGCTCTATTGGCGACGTTCGGCTACAGCGTTGTTCACGTATATAAAAAGCCTCGGATTGGGGTGTTTGCGACAGGAACAGAGCTCATTGATGTAGACGCGCCGCTTGTAGATGGGAAGATTAGAAATTCAAATGCCTCTATGGTTGTATCTCAAATCAAGCGTGCTGGGGGAGTACCAATCTATTTCGGTTCCTTACGAGATGAGCTACACCAAAGTTATGAATCAATGAAAGTAGCTCTAGAGGAAGTGGATGTGCTCATTACGACTGGGGGTGTATCCGTTGGAGATTTCGATTTGCTTCCAGCTATTTATGAGAAACTTGGGGCTAAGGTTCTCTTCAATAAGGTTGCCATGAGACCTGGCAGTGTTACAACTGTTGCCAGTGTGGATGGGAAGCTACTCTTTGGTTTATCCGGAAACCCTTCCGCTTGTTATGCAGGGTTTGAATTATTTGTACGCCCAATAATAAGGGGAGGACTTGGAACTTCGGCTATTCATCCACCGAAAACGTTAGCCACACTCAAGGGAGACTTTGGAAAGGCGAATCCGTTTACAAGGTTTGTAAGAGGGAAATTAGTACTACAAGAAGGTAGGGTCTTTGCACAACCCGTAGGGATAGACAAATCTGGGGTAGTGACCTCTTTGGCTGAGACAACGATATTAATTAAGCTTCACGGGGGTACAAGAGGCCATCAAGAAGGCGATGTTGTCGATGTGCTTCTCTTGGAGACAGATGAAGGTGACCCACATACATGGACAGCACATTGAACGGTATGTAACAATGGTTAGAAATGGATGAAAAGGGGAGGGGTAGGAATGGGAGGTACACCTATTGTAGACAAGCTCAATCGCCCTCTGAAAGATTTACGGATCTCTGTTATTGACCAATGTAATTTTAGGTGCAGCTATTGTATGCCGAAAGAACTATTTGGAGCGGACCACGTCTTTCTACCAGAAAGCGAACTGCTTTCATTTGATGAGATCACACGGGTTGCTCGCTCTTTCGCATCGCTAGGTGTTGAGAAGATCCGTATTACTGGTGGAGAGCCACTGCTTCGCAAAAACTTACCAGAGCTTATCCAACGTCTTACATATATTGAAGGGATAAGGGACATCGCTTTAACGACAAACGGAATCTTCCTTCCGAAACAAGCTGAAGCATTAAAGGAAGCAGGGCTCAACCGAATTAACCTGAGTCTTGATGCCATAGAGGACCGTGTATTTCGTGAAGTGAACGGACGAGGGGTGAAGATAAGTCCAGTACTGAAAGGGATTGAAGCAGCAAGAAACTCTGGATTAACCGTCAAGGTAAATATGGTCGTGAAAAAGGGGATGAATGAAGACCAACTTCTCCCAATGGCGCGTTATTTTAAAGGGGGCGGGGTTGTATTAAGATTCATTGAGTTCATGGACGTAGGCAATTCAAACGGATGGGATTTAGATCACGTGCTCACAAAGAAACAAATCCTAAATTCGATTCATAATGAAATGCCTCTTGTCCCTGCTGAGCCAAACTATTATGGAGAAGTAGCAGATCGGTACTATTACGAAGATGGCGAAGGGGAAATTGGAATAATTTCATCCGTTACCGACTCGTTCTGTTCCACCTGTACCCGTGCACGCATATCAGCTGATGGAATGCTCTATCATTGTTTGTTCGCAAGTGACGGATATAGCATAAAGAACTTATTAAGGAAAGACGCTCTATCAGACGAGGCGCTTACAGGTGTGATTCGTAAGAAATGGTCACACCGAAACGACCGCTACTCAGACGAAAGAAAAGACGGCGTACCAGCAAAGAAAAAGATTGAAATGTCTTATATAGGAGGCTAAGAACTCAATTCCTTTATCATCTTGACACATAGGGATAAGCAAGTAAAGTAAAGGTATAGGATGTTCAAGGAGGCGGTTGTCGTATGAAGACATTTAAGCTTATTCGATTAAAGGTTATTGAAGAAGGTCAAGAGACGATTGAAGAACAAGAAATAGATCTCATCGATGGTCTTATTATTAATCGAGAAGATGAGCAAAATCGATGGCTGTTAGAAGCTTATGTGAATAAAACGTATGAATCGTTGTTTACAAGCTATAAAGATACGGATGCGAAACTCGTCTTGCAAACAAAGATTACGAAACAAAGCAATAACCCAGCCATGTTTATGGCGACGGTTATTGATGTGAACGAGATTGGGGAAGACATGAATGTCCTCTTCATGGGGACAATGGTAGATTACAAAAAGGAACAAGTCGAACAAATGCTAAAGAAACTAATTGATGAAGGCTATCAAGGAGAAGAGCTGTTTGAGATGTTTCGGATACGTACATCTGAACAGCCCACATAGGCTATGAATGTTAACGAATATTTGCAGCGAATTGGATTGTCTGAACAGCCTGAACTATCACGTAAAGGACTTCAGGAATTGATGGAGGCACATCTTCTCCATGTTCCATTTGAGAATTTAGATGTAGTTCAAGGACAGCCGATCACATTAGATGTGGCTAGATTCTTCGATAAGGTTGTTGAACGAAGACGGGGCGGATTCTGCTACGAGCTAAATGGGTTATTTAACTGGCTGTTACAACAGCTAGGTTTCGATGTTACCTTCATCGCAGCAACCGTAAAGAATAAAGATGGAACCTATACCTTTCCAAATAGTCATGCGGCGAATCTTGTTGTTCTTGACCAACCTTATCTAGTCGACGTTGGATTTGGGGACTCTTTCATCCGCCCACTACCCCTTACCGGGAATGCTCAGTTAGACCCGAGTGGGACGTACCGCGTATCAGAAGAAGAAGGTAAATACTTCTTAGAACGTAAAGAGTCAGCCTGGCGAGTGCAGTATGAATTTGAGGCTTTAGAACGCTTTTTTCCTTTTTTCGATGAGGCGTTACAATTTAATGTAACATCAAGTCAGTCTATCTTCACTCAGGGCGTCATCGCGACCATCCGCCTAAAGAACGGGAGAATCACCATTACAGATCATTCGTATACCGTCTATAAGCGAGGGTCGAAGACGAAATATACCATTTCTCATTCGCAGCAATTAGTTGACTTAATCCATAAGCATATGTCTATCCCTTTATCAGAGCTGGAATGGCTGAAGACCCCTTCTCCACATTAATAGGAGAGGGGGTCACGTATGACGTGCTGCTATAAGAAAATACATAAAAACGAAGAAAAGAAGTAGTCAACCATTCACCTGGCGTGATAACATCTTTAGAGTTAGCGGACGATGAAGGTTCGCCCTATCGCAACAAACCGCATCAGGATGGGTATGCTAGGTATGATAGGACTAAGTACGGTAGGTAAAGGAGCTAAGGTTATGTGGATTCGACATCGAAGCTACCGGTGGCTAAACGCGCTCTCACCGGTTCAACTCATCGTCATTTTTTACGCAAGTGCTGTTCTATTGGCAACGATTCTTATAGGATTGCCGTTATCCCATCAAAGTGGAGTAACACTTTCCTTTATCGATGTCGTCTTTACAGCAGTGAGTGCTGTAAGTGTAACGGGATTAACCGTCGTACCTACCGCAGATACGTTTAGTACGTTCGGAGTATTTGTCATTGCCTTTGTACTTCAATTTGGAGGCATTGGTATTATGGCGATTGGTACATTTATTTGGATTGTATTAGGGAAGAAGATTGGCTTGAGAGAACGACGTCTAATTATGACTGACCAGAATCAGACAACTTTCCAAGGCATGGTGAAGCTGATTAAGCAGATTCTAGCACTTATTCTTACGATTGAATTAATTGGTTTTCTTGTCTTAGGGACGTATTTCCTTCAATATTATGATTCTTGGCAACAAGCGTACTTCCAAGGTTTCTTCGCCTCAATTAGTGCGACAACAAATGGTGGATTTGATATTACGGGGCAGTCACTAATCCCCTTTAAAGATGATTACTTTGTTCAATTCATTCATATGGTCCTCATCATGTTCGGGGCAATAGGGTTTCCGGTACTCATTGAAGTGCGCGAATATCTGTTTGCGAAGACAGAAGAACGTCGTTTTATGCGATTTTCCTTATTTACAAAGGTTACAACATTAACGTTCTTCCTGCTTGTCATATTTGGCACGGTCGTTATTGCCTTGTTAGAATTTCAATATTTCTTCGCTGATAAGAAATGGCATGAAATTCTGTTTTATTCCTTGTTCCAATCCATTACCACAAGGAGTGGTGGGTTATCCACGATGGATGTAAGTCAATTCACTGAGCAAACCGAACTTGTCATGTCTGCCCTCATGTTTATCGGTGCATCACCGAGTAGTGTCGGGGGCGGTATCCGGACCACGTCGTTTGCCCTCGTTATTATCTTTGTACTTACGTTTGCCAGAGGCCAGCAACGCATTCATATCTTTGGTCGTGAAGTACATAATGACGATCTAAATAAGGCTGTCGTTGTCACAATCATGGCGGTCATTACCGTGTCGACTTCTGTGATCTTACTCACCATTACAGAGTCTTTCCCGCTGACAGAGATTATCTTTGAAGTGACTTCTGCCTTCGGAACGGTGGGCTTGTCTCTAGGTATTACACCAGACCTGTCGACAATTGGGAAAGTCACCATAATCATTCTCATGTTCATCGGTAGGATTGGAATCCTGTCTTTCTTGTTTACCTTTAAGAAAGAGAAGAAAGGGAACTATCATTACCCGACGGAACGAATTATTATTGGATAATACAAACAAGCCTGCCTCAAAATGAGGCAGGCTTTTGATTTGTTAGCAGTAAAATGCAGCACCAACGATAATAAGAAGGATAAATAGTACGACGATTAGCGCAAAGCCTCCGCCGTAACCGTAGCCACCTTGATATCCGCCATAACAGCAACCGTGTCCGTAACCATAACCCATTCATATCACCTCCATTTTCATTACACTCTCACTATATGAAGGCAGAGGCATTTCTGTATGGACGAACGCCTAGTGTTAGAAATAAGTTAGGCGATAGGGGGTGGGCAATGATGGAACGTTACTTGTTCGTCTTCTGGTCCGTACCATGCCACTAACAGGGACGGCTCTTCTATGATCTGGCCGCTCTCTTCAAATGTATCAACACGAAAGGCGATAGGATGAATGCATGCATGCTTGAAGAACTGTCGCTTACTGGTTTGTGTACGGGGGAGTGTGTTCCATACAAACTCATAATAACTGTCTTCGTCCGGCTTTCTTTGATGCAACGATTGTCTTGGCTTTTGTTTAAAGTGGCTGTAGTAATCAAGATGCATTAAGCCTTCTACTATGCGAATGTCAAGACCAGGTACGGTGGACAAGAATGAAGATAGTCGCTTGTACAAATCATTTAACTGGTGTCCAATCCGATCAAAGCCTTGGTCATGCCAGTACAAACCAAATTGTTGGAAGAAGTCGAAAGGACTCTTGAAGACTTCGTCTACTAGATAGCCAATTGTCCGGTCCATAAAGTGCTTATTCCAATATTTCTCCAAGATATCTTCAACTTGCTTAATGGCTAGTACATCCTGAAAGGAAAGTACATGGTTAGAAAGCATTTCATAGGGCGCATGGTCCATATATTGATAGCTAAACTGTGCTGCATCTCTTCTTAAACCAGTTCCCCGAAGCATCTTCAGAAATCCTAATTGCAATTCGTCTGGACGTAACCCAAATACTTCATTAAACGTTTCACGAAAGGAAGCGTAGTCTTCTTGAGGCAACCCCGCAATAAGGTCTACGTGTTGGACAACTTTCCCTCCATCTCGCACGTTGTCAATGGTTCGTTTCAGCTTGATGAAATTCTGCCTTCTTTGTATTAATTCGTTCGTTTCTTCATTCGTTGATTGTACGCCAATCTCAAAGCGGAATAATCCAGGTGGAGCGTGTGTATTGATGAAGTCAATAACTTCAGGTCTCATAATATCCCCGGTTACCTCAAACTGAAATACCGTACCTGGCAGGTGATTCTTAATAAGAAATTGAAACATTTCTAATGCGTAGGAACGGTTAATATTAAAGGTGCGATCTAAGAATTTGAACGTTCTTGCCCCTTCACTCATCAAATAGGTTATCTCTTCTTTCATGTAATCAATATCAAAGTACCGAACGCCAACCTCAATAGAAGAAAGGCAGAACTGACAGGTGTAAGGGCAACCTCTGCTTGTTTCAATGTAGGCAATCCGTTTGCAAAGCTCATCCTTGTCTTCCTCAAAACGATAAGGAGAAGAAAGGGATTGGAGCTTTACTTTAGGAGCGGGGACAGTTGAGCGAATGTGTTCACCTTGCCGATAGGTAATTCCTTTCACATCTTGTAGGGGAGTACCCTTCTCAACAGTTGATAACAATGTTTTAAACACGTCCTCCCCTTCTCCGCGAACAATAACGTCTACATCCGGAAGGCGTTCCATCCATAGGTCCGCATCATACGTCACTTCAGGACCTCCTAAGACGATTAAGGTGTTCGGGAGCACTTTGCGGAGAATCGAGAGGATAGGAATGGTCTCTTCGATATTCCATATATAGCAGCTAAATCCAATGACCTCAGGCTCCTCTTTGTATAATTCCCCTGCAATGGTCATTGGTTCATCATGGATGGTGAACTCTTTCATTGTTACATGGTGGTCAGGGAGAGCGGCGGATTTTAAATACCGCAGCGCTAAGCTCTTATGAATGTACTTTGCATTTAAGGTTGTAACAGTAGCCTTCATCATTTAGCCATTCCTTTCTTTATTGAACTCTAGCCTCATCGTTGCCGAAACAGCCTGGTATCAGACGTTTTGAAACAATTAAGCAAGGTGAGGATTCAACATTTAACAAATGTTATACAATAAAAGTACAAAATACGTTTAAATTAGGTTGAGAAAGTGAATTAGAGTAGGGAATTGCACTTATTATGATACCTGTGTATAATAAATGTACAACGAATGTATAACGATGTGGTGGTGAACGATTGTGAAAAAAGTTGCAGTGATTGGTGCAGGTCCAGGTGGACTTGCTTCTGCCATGTTATTGGCTGCTAAAGGATATAACGTACAAGTATTTGAAAAACAATCGGTAGTAGGTGGACGCAATGCTGAATTAACACTTGGAGACTATCATTTTGATGTAGGTCCAACTTTCTTCAGCATGCCTCATATTCTAGAAGAGTTGTTCGAAGCATCTGGACGTAACATGCACGATTATTTGGATCTTGTGGAAATTGAACCAATGTATGACTTGTTTTTTGAAAGTAATAGATTGCGAATGTCACGTGATCCAGAAGAGCTTAATAAGCAAATTAGCCAGTTATATCCAGGGAATGAAGATGGGTACACTCGCTTTATGAATGATACGAGAAAACGGATGAGCGCTCTTATGCCAATGTTGCAAAATCGTCACCATCGTTTAATCGATTATGTTCGACCACGTACTTTAAAGGCCTTGCCTCATCTGGCGCTTGGCAAATCACTCTATGATGTCTTGTCTGACTACTTTAACGATGAAGAGTTGAAACTTGCTTTCACTTTCCAGTCCAAATATTTAGGAATGTCTCCATGGGAATGTCCCGGAGCTTTCTCAATACTAAGCTTTATGGAACATGAGTATGGCGTATTCCATCCAATTGGTGGTGTGAATCAAATCTCTCAATCTATGGCTAAAGTGATTAAAGAGCATGGCGGGCAAATTCACCTTAATCGTGGAGTTAAGAAATTGAATTTAGATGGTAAAACGGTCAAAGGTGTTGTACTTGAAGATGGTGAAGTCGTTGATGCAGATGATGTGATCGTGAATGCTGATTTCGCACATGCCATGGAACACCTAGTAGAAGAGCCGGTTCTTAAGAAGTATTCCAAGGAAAATATGAAGAAGAAGAAGTATTCTTGCTCAACCTTTATGCTCTATCTTGGGGTGAATAAAGAAATCGATTTGCCTCACCATTCTATCATTTTCTCAAAAGACTATAAACAAAATGTGGAAGAGATTACAGGGAGTCTTGAACTGTCTGAAGACCCTTCCATCTATGTTCACAATGCTAGTGTTACAGATTCCACACTTGCACCTGCTGGGAAGTCTGCTCTTTATCTCCTAGCACCTGTACCAAATAATTTCTCAGAAATCGACTGGCCTCAGAATCAAGAAGCGTTTCGTAACTTGATTTTGTCCATCGTACGTGAGCGTACTGGGATTGATCTTAAGGATGAGGATATCGAAGTAGAACAAATCTTAACCCCGAAGCAGTGGCAGGAAGATTATTCTGTCTATGAAGGGGCTACGTTTAACTTGGGCCATCAGCTCTCACAAATGATGTACTTCCGACCGCACAATCGCTTTAATGAATTAGCGAATTGTTGGATTGTAGGAGGCGGAACTCATCCAGGTAGTGGCCTGCCAACCATTCTTGAATCTGCCAGAATTACAGCAGATTGGCTTTCTGAAACGGAGGTGAAACAAGCATGAGTAATCATTTAACCATTGTTGGAGGAGGCGTTGGTGGCCTTGTTACAGCGCTTCTTCACAGTCAACGAACCGATGACACGATTACAGTAATTGAAAAGGGCTCTACCATGGGAGGCCGCCTTTCTTTCGTGAAAGAGGGATCTTATCAAATTGATGGGGGACCTACGATTGTACTCCTTCCAGACATGTTGCTCTCTATTCTAGAAGAAGGCGGGATTTCTAGAGAGAGGCTCGACCTCATTTCTTGCGACCCGTTGTACACACTCGATTTCCACGACGGAACAGAAGTTACGAAATACAAAAATCTCGAAACCCAAAGACAAGAAATCGAGAAATTATTCCCAGGTGAAGGAGAAGGGTTCCTGCGATTTATGAAAGATATGAAATGGCGTTTCTCCTTAGGTCAGGAGCACATCCTAAGTCGCTCGTTCGTCGATAAGAAGCAATTCTTCAAACCGAATAATTTACGAACGTTAGTGAAACTGAAAGCCTTCCTCCGTGTGAAGCAAATGCTTAAAACCTATTTCAAGAGTGAGTATCTACAAGATATGTATGCACTTCAAACATTGTATATTGGCGGGCATCCTTCTGGTTCTCCTGCGATTTATTCTCTTGTTTCTTATAGTGAGCACGAACATGGGATATGGTATCTAAAAGGAGGCTATGCTAGTCTTGTTCCTATTCTTACAGAAGAGTTAGAGAGGCGTGGTGTAGAACTTCGGACAGATTGTGAAGTGTCAGACGTAAAGACAGATGAGGGACGTGCAACTGAGATTAAAGTAAATGATAGATGGGAAGCGGTGGACCAGCTTGTGTTGAACGGAGACTTTCCTGTAATGGATGAATTGTTCCAACAGAAAGAACAGCTAAGTCGCTCTTATACACCATCTTCAGGTTGTCTACTTCTTTATATGGGGCTTGACCAAATTTATGACCAGCCTTCCATACATCGGTTCTTTATGAGCAAGAATTTCGATAAGAATATGCACGAAGTCTTTCAGTCAAAGGTTGTCCCGAGTGATCCTTCATTTTATACCTTTCATCCTTCCATCATTGACGATACGCTAGCACCAGAAGGAGAGGGTGTCCTTTATACACTTGTTCCAGTCCCGTCTGGAGACCATATTGACTGGGAGAATGAAACTGAGTTTGTTGAGCGAATTCTAGATGAATTGGAAGCGAGGGGTTACCCAGACCTTCGGAAGCACATTCAATGGATGAAAGTGAAGACACCTAATGAAGCGAAGCGAGAAGGTCTATTCGATGGAGGAAGCTTTGGTATTGCTCCGACCTTGTTCCAATCCGGCGTGTTTCGCCCTCAACTGAAGCCTTATCCGCTTGAGAATGTTTTCGCAGTAGGGGCTTCGATTCACCCAGGCGGCGGTGTTCCAATTGTTATGCAAGGGGCTAAGTTACTAGCGGATTATCTTCATAACGAGAATTATGCTATACTACAACAAAAGTGAGGTGTTCACTCTTGTACTCGGTTAAAGAGGCATATGATTACTGTCGTCAAATTATAGAAAAACACTCGAAAACATTCTCAAAGGCATTTGGACTGCTACCACCTAAGCAAAAACGGGCTGTTTGGGCCATCTATGCCTATTGCCGAAGAGTTGATGACATCGTGGATGAGGGAGAAAATCCTAGAGAAGAGCTTGCTGTGTTCCAACGAGAGTTTGAACTCTTTCTAGACGGAGGTCATCCTAGCGAAGACCCTATGTGGGTGGCACTTCGTGATACATTCCAACGTTTCCCTATGGATCCTGCTCCATTTCATGAAATGATCGAAGGGCAACGATTGGACATTGATGGACATTATGTCGAGACTGAGGATGACTTGTACGATTATTGTTATTTAGTTGCAAGTACCGTTGGATTAATGCTTCTTCCAGTCATTGCTCCAGGGAAAGAGGATCAGTTGCGGGAAGGAGCCATTCATCTTGGGATAGGCATGCAGCTTACAAATATTTTGAGAGATGTCGGAGAGGATTTAGAACGGGAACGCATTTATCTTCCTCGGACGTTGCTTGACTCTTGTGGGTACACGTACCCTGAACTGTATGCACATCACCGAACCGATGCATTTATTGCGCTATGGGAGTACTTAGGTAAACAAGCTGAGACAAGTTATGACCGTGCGATGGAGACAATTGGTGAGTATCCTGTGTACTCAAGACCCGCTGTGAAAGGGGCTGCACAGCTATACCGTGCCATAATAACAACGATTCGAAATAACGAGTATCAAGTGTTTGAAGAACGGAATTTCGTGAGTGATGAAGATAAGAAGCAGCTATTACAAGAATTAAATATGATGAAGGCGTAGCTCTTTAGAGCTACGCCTTTTTGTCTTCGTTCTTTATAACTTCGGCAATGTTTTTCCCGCTTAATACAACCATTGGGGACCCTCCACCTGGGTGGGTGCTTCCCCCTACAAAGTATAGGTTTGAGAGGTCCTGTGACACATTAAAGGGTCTTAAGAACGCATCTATCCTTCGTTCTGAAGCAGGTCCATAGATTGAGCCGCGATAAGCACCGAATTGCTCGTAGAGGTCTTTCGGGGTGAAGACTGTTTCTTCTACAAGCGAAGAACGTATGTGCAATCCATGCCTTTCCAGAATGTCATAGATTCGGTTCTTATAACGCTCGGGGTCTTCCATCATTTGTCCATCTTTCGTTAATGCGGGAGCATTCACGAGGATGAAAAGATTATCTCCATCTGGTGAGACGGACGGGTCAGATTTAGAAGATGTACAAATATAGATTGTCGGGTCTTCTGCGTAGTCTCCTTGTTGAAGCTGTTTAAACTCTTTCTCATAATTTGAGGAGAAGTAAAGCTGATGATGGGCTAGAGTTGAGAAACGCTTATTTACCCCAGCCAATATCACGAATCCAGAGATAGATGGTTGATAGCTGTTTGCCTTCTTGTTGGAGAATCGAGGTCGATGCTCTTCCTTAACAAGCTTTGGGAACAAGTGGAGCAAATCGCCATTTAGGATAACACGGTCCACTTCGATCATTCGTCCATCTTCTGTCTCTACCCCTTTGGCGATTCCTTCCTGGACAGGAACATGGGTAATCTGTGTATTAGGATAAAGCTTGACCCCAAGAGATGTTGCTAGCTCTTCAAATTGTTTGGCGATTTGAGTGTTTCCCCCTCGTACGTAATACACACCTTGTATGAGTTCTAAATAGGCAATCATGGCGAATGTGGCAGGTGCGACGTAGGGACTCGAACCAATGTATGTTGCGTATCGGTTAAGCGCTTGAAGAACTTTAGGATTCTCAAAGTATAAGTTAAAGAATTCGTTCATGGTTTGGAACGGGCGCACGCGAAAGAAAGCATTTGACAACGAAGGAGACAAATAATCAGTCCAAGACCGAAATGTACGATTTAAGAAGTGCTTTGTAGATTGCTCGTATAACCGTCCTATTTCTTTCAAGAAGGAAGGGTAATGGCGTGCGCCCTTCGGGTCAATCTTAAGTAATTGTTGCACCATTCGTCTAGGATCACTAGACAAATCAAAGGACACCCCGTCATTGAACACATTTCGCGTGTGACTTTCAAGTTTCTCAAAGTGAAGGGTGTGTTCATATGTCTCTCCCCCTTGACGGAGAACATCTTTAAATACATCGGGCATGGTAATGGTGTTCGGTCCGAAGTCAAAATGATAAGTACCGAGTTGAACCGGCATCATTTTCCCACCAAAATGCGCGTTCTTCTCGAAGATAGAAACATCGTAGCCTGCCTTCGCTAAATAAATGGCAGCAGAAAGACCTCCAAGACCTCCCCCTACGATTGCTACAGATTTCATGTGTACATTCTTCCTTTCCATGAGTACGATTGTCCACGGATAGCTTTGTACATCGAAGTGGCTAGTACAGCTATCAATAGACTGGCGCTGATTGGCACAGCCCATGCGAAGCTGCCATGTGTGCCTGTTTTTCGATCGACTATCCATTTCTGTAGAACAGTGAGTAGATAGGGTATGACATATAACGGTTGGAATGTCACTATCCCATAGATAGCGAGAGGGAAAGGGAACAGATAAACAAAGGCGTAATAGCCACTTAACAGAATGGCTAACACTTTGGACTGTCCAATTCCGACATAGATATTCTTTGTGAATCCTTCCCACAAACTCCTCATCGACGTATACATATGGCAGGTGACAAGGGATGAAATGTTCAGAAGTTTCATTGTCCAACCGTACTCTTTCATCCTTCTTGCAAGGTGAACATCTTCGAGTAATGAGTTCTTAACCGATTCGTGCCCACCGATTGCAACATACGCATTCTTTCTAAAGAACATAAATTGCCCGCATGCAGCTGTAAAGGCAGCATGGTTCGTTCGGTTCGCTATAAACATCGGTAAGTGAGCCCAAACCACGAAATGTTGCATAGGAACGAGTAATTGTACACCTTTATGAATAAGTGGATAGTTCGGAAATCCACTTAGCAGGTCGATTCTTTCGGCTTCCATGTGAGCAAGTGTGTATTGTATGGTCTCGGGATGCAAGCGAACATCTGCATCAATAAAGAGAAAGAATTCTCCTTTGGCAAGACGACTAAGTTGATGACATGCATATACCTTGCCGTTCCAGCCATCTGGCAATGGCGACCCTTGGATAATTGTGAAAGCTTTATTATCTTGTATGGATGATTGCAATCGTTCTGCAGTGCGATCTGTAGAACCATCATCAAGAAGGATAACCTCAACATTTGGATAAGATAATTCCTTTAAATTCTTGATAAGAGCTAGAACGTTGTCTTCTTCATTACGAAGCGGAATTAGAATAGAAACGAGTGGCTGTGCTGTGGTTGGAGTAAGCGATGTTACTTCACGAAGAAATACAGCATTCACCCATAGCCACAAGAGCCCTATACAAAGGATAATCAGAAGCATTATGAGTAATAAGAACATAGCACACTCCTTCTTATAGTAGTTGTTGGAAATGTTGGGTATCCCCATTGACCACTTGTTGTTTTAAGTCGTCAAGCACCGATGTATGAATGTCTTCAAGCTTTGTTGTTCTTTCCCTTCTAGACATATGAACAAAGTTTGAGAATGGAATCCCAGTTCCAATTGAAATATAAACATTCGGTTTTCTTGTGCCTTGGAATGTATAATAGAGAGCAATGGGAACAACTGTCCCATTGCTTACCTTATCCATGACATAACTCGCGCCATTCTGAAAGCGAAGAGGGCGAATCTCGAGTGCCTGCTCTTCGCCTTGAGGAAACATCCAAACGGCTTGTTCATGCTGAAGCCGTTCTTCTGCATAGTGTAGTGAGGCGAGAATATCTCTTCGACTCGCTTGGTTGACAGAAAAGGCGCCAAGTCGACGAAAGAACGGAAACGATTGGACACCTTCCTCACTCATCATGGCATAAGCATCGCTTCTAATACAGGTCCGATTGAGCAAGAAAATGACAAGAGGGTCCCACCACGTACTGTGATTGACTAGAAATAGACTTCTAGCCCTACTGAGAGGGGGTTCTCCCGTGACATAAATATGTTGAAAGTGCCGCTTTAGAAAGAATGAGTTAAATTTATGAAACACCCATTCAAACAAAGGGCTTTTATTGGCTGGTATCATGAATCTGCTTCATCCTTACATAGAGTAATAATGGCATACCAAGTACAACGATAGTTAGGAGTGCTGCCAAATAAAGGCCGCCAAATAAAGCTAACCAAATAAACATAATTGCCGTCCCCATAAACACAACGATGATTCGGTTATCCCACTGTGAAGTCGCGGTGTGTGTAAGAAGTGGCAAGGCGAATAGTTGGAATACTACGGCTAAGAAGAACCATCCAGTAAAATTCGAGAGTGGAATATCATAATAGATTCCTGACTCCTCCCAAATCCAGTACTCCTTGATTTGATAGGCAACTGGGTCTAGGATTAGATCAATACCGACTGCCATGAACCCGCCTAATAATAGAAACACGATATAGCGGAAATGAGTTGGCATCCTTTTTGTCAACTGCTTACTAACGACATGGGCGCCGCCCATTACCATCACCCAAGCAAAACCTATAGTAATGGGGACCCCCCCAATGGTTAACCCAAAGTCTTCTGTATAGTAGTAATCTCCAAACCAAATTTCATAAGTTGTCCCAACATGCTCAACGATCATACTGACAAGAAACACGACAGAGCTGTAGAAGAATCCTTTCCATTTATATGTATGGGTGAAGTAAATAAATCCAATTATACCTGCTAATATAAGGAAGACAGCATTGGACCATTCAAGCTGCTTTGGGATTAAATCAAATGTAAGTAGGATAAACCCACAACCATACCATACGAGAAACACGCGATAAATCCAAATCATAAGAGTTGACTCCTTTCCTTCAATTAATATCATTGTATAACGTTTCGACCTATTTGTTGAATCATTGTGTGCTGTCGCCCATACAAAGGAATGTCGTTTGGAAATTACGATATGTTATGATGGAAGTACTAAATAGAATGACGAAAGCTATTTGATTTGTGATGTAGAGGGAGAGACGAAGATGAAAATCTACCCAACCCATTTGACTCTCTTGCAACTTCCTACAGTTAAACAATTTGCAAGAGCCATAAGTGATAGTGTGTTTATAATGAAGGTGGCTTTTCATGATGAGGGCCCTTATTTTATATACGAATATGTTAATCAAGAAGGTTTAGAGCGTTCCAGACTAACCCAATCGTGCTTCGGTAAGCCGATGGAAGAAGTGCTTATTAAAGGTGATGTGTCCTATATTAGACACCATTATGAACAAGCACTAGAAGAAAAGCGAGCTGTAGAATACAGCGACATTATTGTTGGAAGTAACGGGAAATTAGAAGCTCGAACAGAGTTAATTCCAGTGTTTAAAGGTGAAGACGTAACTCATGTTGTTGCGTTCACAAAAGTATTCGCTAGGCAACAAAATGTGCTTAACAGGCAAACGGACCGCTTGTTTTATTCCTTTATGGATAATGCTGAAGAAGCCTTTGTGATCTTCGACCTCGACCAACGAATCCTTACTGTAAATCCCGCTTTTTATGAGATGTTAGGATACGACAAGAATGAAATTATAAAGCAGAAATTGAGTTCACTTCAAGGCCATGAAGGGGATTCAATCAATGAATACTTTCTTCTGTTAAGAGAGGGTGAGAATATCCCCCGATATTCAACAACATGGTATTCGAAAGCTGGACAGCCCATTTATGTATCGATTGCCTTTACGAGCATCCTTGATGACGAAGGGATACCAGCGGGGGCAGTCGCCATTATTCAGAATCTTACAGAAGAGAAGCGAACGAGAGATGCATTTACAGCAACTGAACAGTTGTACGAATTAATTGCGACTCACACGCAAGATTTAGTTGAATTAATCCAGCCAGATGGAACAATGACCTATGTGTCGCCTTCTCATGAAGCTGTTCTCGGGTATAAACCAGAAGAGATGGCTGGAGACTCCATCGTAAATTATGTTCATCCTGAAGACATGAGAGCTATTCGAGCTAAATTCTCTAATCCAACCTCATCAATTGAAAATGAAACGTTTGAATACAGAATCCATACAAAGACAGAAGGCTACTTGTGGGCTGAAGCCAATATTAAGCTCGTTCGAGACGAGGGAGGGAGCCTACACCACTTTGTCTCGTCTTCAAGAGATATTACGAAGCGGAAAGACGCAGAAGAACAATTGAAGGTGTTAGCTTATACGGATGAATTGACTGGGCTGACGAACCGTCGTGTGTTCAAGAATATACTTAAGAAAGCGGTCGCACGCGTTAAACGACAACCAATTTCTAAGATCGGTTTGTTGTATCTCGATGGTGATCACTTCAAAGGAATCAACGATGCCTATGGACATCTTATAGGAGATCAGCTGCTAACCAAACTAGCAAATCGCCTAACAAGTGTTGTTAGAGAGGAAGACCTGGTTTCGAGGATAGGGGGAGATGAATTTGCGATTCTTCTCGCTACGATTGAGTCCCCACATGAAGCAATTAAAGTAGCTGACCGAATTCTAGAAGCGATGAAGACCCCCTTTGAAATTGGAGATGTACGACTTACTTTCTCTTTCAGTATAGGAATTAGTGTGTTTCCAGATGAAGCTAATAATGCTGAAGAGTTACTTGATCGAGCAGACCGGTCCCTTTATGCCGCGAAAGCACAAGGAAAAAATGAATATGTGTACTCCTCATGGCTAGATTCATAAGCGATGAGGTTTTTTCATACGGTAGACTGAATAGGAGGGGATCTAAATGAAATGGCTTGAGTATCGACGATTGCTGGATGGTCATCCCCCTGAACAATGTGTACCTCAATTAAAGGATAAAGCACTCTTGTTTCAAATGGGGAAGGGGGAAAGGTATTCATTGCCGATTCCAGAAGCGCCGCCAATAGGGGAGGCTTGGCTGCAATTTGTTCATCTATCCTCCGCACTTTCGGGTCTATCAGTATCGGCTCATTACGGTGACCGTTTCATAAAGGGTCTTACTTATGAAACCCATTCAACACCTCTCTTACTATGTGCTCCAATGGACGTACCCTTCACAATTATTCAAGATGAGGATGGTACGGAGGTACTGACATGCAAACCTTATACCGTGCCAGCCACATCTTGGAACGTCATTGTTGTTGGCGAGGACTTACTTTCCGTTCGTCTCTCCTTTACGTGAACCAAAGGTTAAGGCTCATGATGATGACGGCAATGACGATGACAACTTTGATTACGCCTTCTCCTTTTTGGATGGCGGCTTTAGCAGCAAGTGCAGCTCCAAGACTATTTCCGACTGCGAGAGTAAGGCCATATCCCCAGTGCACTTGACCTTTCACAATGAAAATAGCAAGAGAGAATGAGATATAGATGGTTACGATTAGAACCTTTAAACTATTAATCTTAACAAGGTCTATGGAAGAGGTGAAGCGGAGCAAGGAAACAATGATAAAGCCTACGCCTGCCTGTATGAATCCACCATACAAACCAATTAGAATAAAGGCCAGAGCCATTAAGACCTTCTTCGTCATCGTCATAGGAGCCGGTGAATGACCGTTCTTCGGTTTAATAAATAATGTTCCTAAGATGACAACCATCACAATAGACAATATTCGATTAAACCAACTTTCTGGGATTTCCACTGCTAGTAAGGAGCCAATAATGGTGCCAATCGTAGCTGGAATGCCGTAAAGCCACCCTTGTTTCCAAAGGAGAAGTCCTTTCTTATGAAAGGACCGAAGTGCTACGAGATTTTGAACCACGATGGCTACTCGATTGGTTCCGTTAGCAAGTGCAGCTGGAAGGCCAAGAAAGATAAGTAAGGGGAGTGTTAATAAAGACCCACCCCCAGCTAAAATGTTCATAAATCCTGCCCCCATTCCTACAATAAGAATGAGTAAAAGCGTCGTTACGTCCAAAGGTTATTCACTCCCTGAAAGTTCTCTTGATCGATGGCATGTTTTATTTTTGATCGGCTGACATGAGTTTTAGTTGCCCATTTTCTGCTTTAACGTGGAACGATGTAGTCCCGTTATACCTCGCTTGTTTCCCATCCTTTGTTAAAGTCTGATTCGTCTTAACGATGACGCGTACTTCTTGTTCTGTCATGAAGTTTACATCCATAGATTGAATCGAAATCTCTGTTATCGTAGCAAAGTGGTTACGAAAATCCTCATAGCTTACTTCTTCTTGCCAATCGGAACTTAACAGGCGATAGGCGCTCTCATAGTCTCGTAGTGACAAACTTTGATAGAAGAATTGGATAAGAGAACGAGCGTCCTTAGCCATCTGTTTCGTTGATGGGGGATCTGTTTCACTTAAGCGATCGTACACAAGTTGTTTGTCTGCTGCTTCGCTCGTCCACGTCACAGCATCGTCAAGAACATTCGAAATGGGGATGCTAAATCCAATTGATGTTCCTTCAGACCTAGCAGAATTTATACCAATCACTTCACCAGTGTCACGCTGGATTAACGGACCTCCGCTATTTCCTTCACTAATAGGCGCAGAGATTTGATATACATTCTCGTATGAGTAGCTACCAATTGAGAAGTTTCGCTCTTTTCCTGATATAATTCCAGTTGTAACTGTGTTTTGAAAGCCGTGCGGGGAACCGATTGCAATAATCTCGTCCCCAACTTCTCCAATTTGGTCTTTCGATAGTTCCATTGGCACGCGGTTTGCCAGTTGAGGTACTCGTATGACCGCCACGTCGACTTCCTGATTCATTCCTAATACCGCAGCTGGATAAGTCTTCGTATCAGCCGTCTTTACATATATAGTGCTCGCATCCTTGATGACATGGGCATTCGTAATAATATCGCCTTTCCCGTTATATAGAAACCCACTGCCTATTTTCTCCGTAGTATCGTCTTCTGCTTCAATTTGGACAACCGTCTGCTGAGCACGGTAAATGAGAGATTTTAAATCCGTAGCAGGAGAGGACGAATTCTCGGAAACCTTCTCACCAATGGAAGAGGTGGCTTCAATTGTATCGTTGGTCGTATGGTCGAATAGGAGATAAGCACTTGCACCGCCTAATGCGACTATGAAACTAGCTAAAAGAACAGGTAATAAGGTATTCCTCTTCATCTGTACGATCATCCTCTCGTTGTCTAGCTACTATGCCAATATACTTCCATAAGAGAAAGTGAGTGCTCATGATGTAAATCGTGATGGATGTAGGTGAACGTTCCGGTTTCACCTGGCTGTAATTCAGCTGGGGTTGCGTATACACTCTGGGTCGATTCTGTTTCACCTTCTAAGACATATTGGATGCCAATTCTAGAAAGAGGAACGGTTGCTTCATTCTTAAAGGTGACGGTCACGCGGACATGCCCGTCTGGATTAATTGTGGCTTCCTTCTTCGTGATCTGAATAGGTGAGCTATTCTCATCTTCCTTTAAACTCGAACGTTTTGGATTGTTATTTCCAATTTCGTAAGCGATTTGTTCCTCCGTCACGATTTGCTGAAGGTTCTTGAGTCTTGAGCTCTCTGGTGTGTAGTACAAGGCATCTTCGACTAATTCTTGCGCTTCTATGTATTCCCGTTGTATCAAATGGTCGTTTGCTCGGGTATAGACGAACTGGATGATTCGTTCACGAATGGTTTCTTCGACATCATTACTGTCAAAGCCAGGTATTTGTTCTGCTTGAGCTAATAGCACCTTTAACTCCTGAATAGATGGCTCTTTATCAAGCTTAGCCTGGATGGACTGAATGGCGATTTGGTTTCTAGTGGACACGATATCCGTCACGACTCTGTCAACCAATTTCCCGGTAAAGAGACTGACTTGTTTCTCTGCCTTGTCAACTGATGCGAAGGCATCTTGAAAGTCGCCATTAGTTGTATGTTCCTCTGCCTGGTTGAGGTGTAAGTAAGCTTGTGATACAGCATTGATGAGCTGTTTGTTTAGTTTTGCAGCTGGGAATGTAGATGTAGACATGGCATTATGAAATTTCTCTCCTGCTTGTTGGTAATCTCCTTCTAACGCAAGGGACTCCCCATCTTGAAAGGCTTGTAGAGCAGCACTCTTAGCATAGGATCCGTAACTATATGTACTAATAATGGCTACTATTGCTACGGTGAAGGCTAGTAGAGGAGCTTTCCACCACTTTGTTGTTTCATGTAATCGTTGGCCAAGGTCTGTAGGTAAAGTTTCTCCACATGCTATGCAATACTTCTCGTTCTTGTAGCTAATGTGTGTGCCGCAGTAGGGACAATAAGCCATCCCATCACCCACTTTCTTTGAAAAAGGATACTAGTAGTGTATCATAAATAGAAACAGGGACTCACCAATAAATGTAATTCTATCTCTTAGAGAAGCTAGTGTTAGACGGAGAGAATTTGGTACAATAAGAGTGCATTTGTACATAGTAGGGGGTGTATGGACAAATGGAGATGATCTTATTTGGGGTTTGTTGTGTGGTTCTAGTCGCGAATGTCGTACTTTGCTTCACTGACCACGCCAAGTCGAAAACAAAAAGAGCATAACGAGAAAGGGCAGTCACGTATAGGTGACTGCCCTTTTTACTGTTATCGCTTATAGAAGCAATTCTACGACGAACACTAGGTGTAGAAATGTTAGCAGATAATTAGACCCCTTTTCCTTTCGCTATGACGATTATAGGAGTGAAAGGAGGGAGAGAACATGGCAAATGAATTACTCACAAGTTCAAATTTAAAGCTTGTATTTGAAAGCGGGTTAGACGAGAAGGGCAACATGACCTTTAAAACCAAGTCATTTGGCAATATCAAGACTGATGTAACAGCTGATCAGTTGATGTCTGTCGCACAATCGTTAGCTTCTTTACAGCAGCTAACTTTGTCATCAGTGAAACGGACAGATGTATCTGATGTACTCGAGAACGAATAATCTTGAAGGAGGCGTAGGACCCCATGCAAAAGAGGCTAGAGTTAAAATTCTTAACAGCGGACAACAAAACCGCAACGTTTACGCTAGATCAGCCAATAGAACCCATTGATGTAAGTAAACTACAGACGGTTATGGATGAAATCGTCGCTCAGAACATCTTCATGACTTCATCTGGCGACTTTGTTGGAAAGAAAGAAGCAAGACTTGTGCAAAATGAAATAACTGAATTTGAACTGTAATGATAAACGAAGGGCGTAGAGGGGGCTACTCTCTACGCCCTTTCTATGATTAGGAGGGGTTAATGTGGAACAATGGATGTCATGGATTCCTGAGATTGGCTTTCCTGTAGCGGTGACATTTTATTTATTACACCGTGTCGAGACAAAGCTTGATCAACTTTCAGAATGCATATTCACATTAGCAGAGCAATTACGATGATACCATGGCTACTCTGGTCTAATGAGTAGATGTAGGCTGACGGGGAGGTTCTCGTCAGCCTTGTTTATTTGAGTAAATGTGCATGAGATTCTACGCGGATTGGTACGCTCTCTACAATAAAAAAAGCTTGTAAAGAAACTCTTATTCTTTACAAGCGTAAGTTATGTTAGTTCGTTTTACTTACCTCATTGAATGGGTAAATCACAAATTCTGATTTCCCAATTATCTCTTCCTGTTCTATAAAGCCAAGGCCATTCCGACTATCTTTCGAAATAGAACGGTTATCACCCATAACGAAATACTGTCCCTCTGGTACAGTCACTTCACTATAGTCAGCTGTATCTTGAATAGCTGATTCCTCTAAGTAGGCTTGAGTTTGGCGTTCCCCATTTACATATAGTTCATGTCCGTTTACTTTTACTTTATCTCCAGGGAGTCCGATTACACGCTTAACGTAGTTTTTCGTTGGACGTTCAATAATGACAATGTCTCCTCGTTCTGGAGTGTCCCACAGATAAACGAACTTATTATACATTACCCGTTCACCGTCTTCTAATGTTGGGTCCATACTTTTACCTTCAACAATGGATGTTGCAAAGATGAAATTACGGATTAAAAAAGCTAGGACAAGTGCAAAGAGGATCGCTTTTCCCCAGTCGAGTATCTCTTTCTTAGCGCTTTTGCTCAAGATCGCTCTCCCTTTCTCGTGCTATGAAATAAAAGCTGCCTTCATTCTATCATAAGGTGCAATTATCCTTCAGCAGTTCTTTAGATGTGTTTACGAGCGTATTGCTTCAACGTGTTGACTAACCGTTTCTTCCATTCATCGTCTGGATCTAGATGAATCCCTACGTATTTTGTTCGTCCCATCTCTTTCGTCCACATCGTCGTGCCTCTGACTTCAAATGTTTCTTCCATTAGCGTAAATGTTAGGAAGAGGGGGGTGTTGTTACTTAATTCAACTGCTGTAGGCAGTTCCATTCTTGCTCCTGTCTGACTAAGGTCGTGAATTGCTACAGTATATGTCTCTTTCTTCTCTTCCTGTTCAACTTCAATCGAGCTCTCGATTGGAGAGCCGAATGTATAGCGAAATGGCTCGTTTCGTTTATAGAACATTCTAATCAACTCCGTAGTTGTATTTACATACTACTAGAATACCAGTTTTAACCTTAGTTGAATAGTTTAGGAGATATGCTTGTCAAATGATCCTGGAGAAGGGGAGAGTGGTTTAAATGTATGAAACACATAGTCATATATTTCTTGTTCCACTGTCTTCCCTTGCTTTAACAGCCCTTGATTGCCGAATAAGACGTTGAACTCGAGGACATATGGTTTTCCTTCAACATATAAGACGTCGAATCCTGCATGGTTAATGTTTAACTCATCTACAATGAATTGTACGAGTGTGAGTAAATCCCTTGGTACAGAATCAAAGCTAACTGTACCGCCTTTTGCTATATTATGATGGAACGCATTGTGCTCCGATACTTTCCAGTAACTACTAAAGACTTTGCCTCCAACAACGCATACACGTGCCTCTCGATCACATTCAATGTACTCTTGCACATACAGAATGTCACCGATGTTCTCTGTATAAGTGAAGAAATCTTTCTCATTCTTGATTAGGAATACGCCGTCTCCCATTGAACTCCGATTTTCTTTCATAACAAATGGGAAAGGGAACGTATCAAGAATCATGCGTCGATTCCCTTCTGTATTTGCCTTGATTTCAGTATAGGGGAGCATACTTGGAATAATAGCTTGTAAGGCTCGGGTCATGTCAATTTTATTATGTCCGAGGATAATTGACTCGTAGCTTGGATACAATTTCTTTCGCAACCCATGACTAATGATAGGGAGTTGCCATCTTTCAGGGAATAATACACCATCTGCTTGCTTAATTCGTTCTAACTCTAGTAACGTACGATCAGGCTTAATATAAGACACCCCAGGAACTCCAAGGGTGCGGAAAGGCTGAAATGTAATGAGGTTCATTGATGCACTTCCATTTCCTTCAAATTCTATTCAAGAAAATTATAATCATTTCCGATAAAAAGACAAGATAAAACTTTGAAAATAAATGTCGATTCTATGAAAGGTTATGGAATTTTTGTCTAAGTTTAGGGAATTTGTTTACAATTTTAGTTGGATTTGGCATAATGAATTACGATTCATGATGAGAGATATGGAGGAGACAGTAGTCATGATAAGAGAGAGAAGTATCTCGGTTCATCCACATTTAGAAGAACAAATAAAACAAAAAAGAGAAGAAATGATTGCGGTTGCTATGAAAGAAGGCATTCACAGCATGAATACTTTACATATTAGTCAGGATTTAGACCAGCTCTTGAATGAGCAGCAATGGATGCGGAATCAGGTTATCACTCTAAAATGACAATCGGTTGCACAAGGATTGCTTGTACCCAAAAGGGCATATTTGTGATAAAATATTACACAAATATCCAAGATGTTTGGGAGGAGGCCCTGCTGTGGCTAATCATTTAGCACATACGACACCTAAACAGGTTCGTGATCGGATTGAGCGATTACGTAGAGAGATGATTCAAATTGCGACAGTTAAAGGGTTAACGAGTATGGAATCATTGGCGATTAGCAAAGAGCTAGATGATTTGTTAAATCTTTATGAGTATATGAAAACAGACCGTATAGATTACTAATATAAATTATGTGAATGATATCACGAATAGAAGTGAAAATAAGCAGAGGCCATAAGGCCTCTGCTTATTTGTTTGGGTTTTCTTTAGATAGTTCCTCAAAGCTCTTCACTTTTCCATGAGGATTTTGTTTTTCTTTACGTTGACGTTTTTTTCGCTCTAGTCGGCGCTTTTGATCGCTCATCATCTCACCTCAAATTTAGTATGGATGAAAGCGATAGGAATCATTCAGTTACATGTTCTTCTAAATAGGTTTGGAGTCGATCCATTCCTTCCTCGAGCACATCCATGCTGTAGGCATATGAAATTCTCATGTAACCTTCGCCATATAAAGAAAAGGCATCTCCTGGTACTAGAGCAAGACCTACTTTCTCTACAAGGTCAAGACCAAGGTCAAAGGAAGAGTGGCCTGCTATTGAAAGTTTCGGGAAGAGGTAAAACGCGCCGCCCGGTTTCTCAACTTCAATCCCTAACTTCAATAAACGGTTGTACACAAAGTCACGGCGTTGATGGTACTGCTCTTTCATTTCTACAGCATCTTGTCGTCCGTTCTGAAGAGCCTCCAAGGCAGCATGTTGGGTAATGGAGGTGGCACAAGATACATTGTACTGGTGCACCTTTAGCATATGCTGACGCAACCACGAAGGCGCGAGCGAATAGCCGAGTCTCCAACCTGTCATGGAGTGTGATTTAGACAAACCGTTGATTACAATGGTCTTCTCCTTCATTCCTTCGTAGTTTGCAATAGAGCGATGATTGTCCTCATAGACGAGTTCAGAATAAATCTCATCTGATAGAACGAAGATGTTACGGTCTTTAAGGAAAGCAGCTAACTCTGCCAGCTCTTCTTCCGATAAAGTAGCACCTGTAGGATTAGACGGATATGGAAGTACGATGCACTTAGTATTTTCTGTAATGGCTTGCTCCAGCTTATCCTTTGTTAATTTAAATCCAGAATCTCTTGTATCAACGTGTATTGGTGTAGCGCCAGCCAGACGAATGAGCGGCTCATAGCCAGGATAGACAGGTCCTGGGAGAATCACTTCATCCCCTGGGACAAGGATTGTTCTAAAGGTTACGTCAATCGCTTGAGAAGCACCAACAGAAACGATGATTTCAGATTCCGGGTCATAAGTAAGCCCGTAAGCATCATTTACAAAGCTCGAGATTGCTTTTCTTAAAGGGAGCATACCTGCATTGTGTGTATAGGTGGTTTGATTTGTCTGAATCGCTTCGATTCCTGCTTGTTTTACGTTCTCTGGAGTAGGGAAGTCGGGTTGTCCAATTGAGAGAGAGATCATATTCTCTTTCCCAGAAACCATGTTGAAAAACCGACGTATTCCAGAAATTTGAATGTTGTTTAATTGCGGGTTAATTAAGTTTTCCATAATCGGTCACCTCATATTTACATATTATTCATACGATTTTAACGTTTCTTAAGTATGTCACTTGTTATAATGGCACGGAATTCATTAAAGGAGTTGGCGATGATGAGACCGCGATTACGTACGCTTGAAGAATTAATTGCTGAGAATAAAGAGGCTTTGATCAATGATCAGCAAGCAATCGACTACATCGACGAAAAAATGGACGATAAGATTATAGCAGCGGGTGAAAGCCGTATATAATTCATCAGCTGGGTTGATGATACCATACTCATACGGTTCATAACAGGTGATTGCTACTGGTTATGCATCAAGTTGAAATCGTTTATAAGGATTGTCATTCCTTGTTATACTATCACTATGACTGATGGAATAGGGAGGGTTCACATGACGGAAACTGGACTAGTATTAGAGGGTGGAGGCATGCGTGGTGCTTATACAGCTGGAGTATTAGACCTTTTCTTAGATGAAGGCATACAATTTCCTTACTGTATTGGCGCATCCGCAGGAGCATGTAACGGAAGTTCCTATGCTGCTAATCAAAGAGGAAGAAACTATGATGTTATGGTGGGATACGGAGCTCATCCAGAGTACATATCTTACAAGCGTGCATTTACGAAGCGTGAACTGTTCGGGATGGATTTTATCTTTGATACGTTGCCAAATAAGCTGGTTCCGTTCGATTACGATGGCTTTCAACACTATGATGGCACCTTTGTCGTTGCTACGACAGATATTAAGACTGGAGAGCCAGTTTACTATGATACGTATCAGGACCGAGCACATTTACTAAAGCTTGTCCGTGCCTCAAGTTCGTTGCCGCTTATTGCGGATAGTATCTCAGATGGGGGGCGGCTGTTAATGGACGGAGGCATTGCTGACCCAATCCCAATTCAACCATCTATTGATGCTGGCAACCAAAAGCATGTAGTGGTCTTAACAAGGAATCCAGGCTATAAGAAAGAACCAATGAAGTTCTCCTGGCTAATTAAACGGAAATATAAACAGTACCCAGCATTATTGCATGCGTTAGCGACTCGACATAAACGATACAACGAGACGATTGAACGCCTTGAACAGCTTGAGGCGGAAGGGAAGTTGTTTATCATACAACCTCAGCAGCCGTTGAAAGTAAGTCGGATTGAACGAAATACAGCGAAGCTTCATGCGTTGTATGAACAGGGCTATGAAGAAGCGAAACACCAACAAGAAGCTTTAAAGCAATTTCTTTCAAGTACCCCGGCACAGTTTGCATAGAATACTAAAGAAGCCAAAAACCACAACTGAGTTTTTGGCTTCTTTATGGATAAATATAAGATGAGAATGTGCTTTCCTTGGTGAAGAAAGCAACTTACGCTATCAAGGAGGAGCGACTTATGTATTAGATGTGGACACCATACACATTTGTTAAGAACAACATGACTAACAGGCCAATTAAAAATGCATAGGTAGCTTGAAGTTCATGGCCGTCCCCATGACTTTCTGGTATTAACTCCTTATAGATGATGAATAACATAGAACCAGCTGCGAATGCGAGTCCATAAGGAATTAAACCCTCCATGACTGAGGTGAGCAGAAAGCCCCCGATAGAGGCAATGATTTCGATTGCTCCTGTAAGGGTTGCAAGCAGCAAGGCATAGCCTCTTGGAGTCTGTTGTTGGAGTAGAAATAAGGCTACGATAAATCCTTCTGGGGCATTTTGGATTGCGATGGACATTGCCACAAGCTCCCCTAAAGCCCCATCATCCGCTGCATAGCTGACGCCGACAGAGAGGCCTTCAGGTATGTTGTGAAACGTGATGGCCATGATAATAAGAAGGGCTTTATGATCAATAACGAGTTGCTTAGGTGACCCTTGTTCTACATGCAAATGTGGGATTCGTTGTTCGAGGAGTGTTAGAAGCATTACGCCAATCAACATCCCGATGCCAAGCTGTGAGAAAGAACCGAGTGTAAGGGATTCTGGTATTAGGCTGAACGTTACCGCAGCCGTCATAATACCTGCTGCAAGTGCGAGTAAGATGTCTCGGAAGGTATGTGAAATTTGCTTTAAGAATAAGACTGGCAAAGCCCCGAGTCCAGTGGCTCCAGCTGATAGCAAGCTACCTAGTAACATGTCATGCATGTTCATCGCATCCTTCAACATTCATTTGTACAACCTATGCGAGTGCCACGCATTGTATTAATCCTACCGGTCTAAAGTCATTCGTACTGACTATACTAACTACTAATTACATGCATAAGAAAGGATGAATAGGGTGCGTACATAAGATGGCGGCGCCCGAATACAATGTCAGACACTTATCTTCACATTCTCTTTGGCTCGGTTGCCTTGTTATTCCTTTATGTTGCCATTACCCCGGTTGTGAAATGGCTCGTCCACCTTAAGTGGTCAAACACATTAACCTATGTTGTTGTAGGATTATGTCATTTATGTATTCTTGTCCTGTTTGAACTTTACCAAGGAGTTACTGGTAGCGGTTATGTAGAAATAAGGGACGTGTTAAATGGGATGACCCCGTTGTTGGTTCTTGGGTTAGTGCTAGTTGGAAAGCAATTGTTGATGCGAGGATCAGGCTCTCATCAGGTTGGAAAGCACGTAAATAAATAAGTTTAAGAATAGGATGTGAAGTGAAACGTTTCTCTATAGAATTCGTAATAAGATATACACAACTTAGAGGAGGAATGAAAACTTGGAACTTGTTGCAGGACTTGGTGTTTTTCTTACCATTTTATTGTTTGGCGGTGCTTTCATCTTTCTGTTGAACATCTTCACCAGTATATGGGCTTACCGAGATGCACAGCGAAATGGACAGAGTAAAGAATACGCGCTCATTATTTTAATAGGGACGCTGTTCTTCCCAGTCATTGGCTTAATTATTTATTTAATTATAAGGAAAGCGTAACAAGGCAGACCTTCTTGGGTCTGTCTTTTTTTATCTTTGGGCATGGCAACTCATAAAATAACTTTCTTCATCTAAGAGTCACGTATGTAAAAGCTTGAGTAAGGAATAGTAGAATACATTGAAAAAACTGTCGAACAATCTATAATGGAAGTAGAGTCATATATAGGAAGGACGATAGGTCATGAGTATGAATCAAAAGGGTATATTGCTAGAGAGTGGGACAAATGAACTCGAAGTAGTGGAATTTACAATTGGAGCTAACAAATTTGGAATTAATGTAATTAAAGTTAAGGAAATTCTCCTTCCGGTACCCGTCACAAGAATTCCTCATTCACATCCTTCTGTAGAAGGGATTATGGATATTCGTGGAGAGGTTGTACCTGTCGTAGATGTCGCTCATATGCTAGGCTTTCCGCCTTCAGAGCAACCCGCACATGACAAGTTTATTCTCTCAGAATTTAATCAGACACGAATTGTGTTTCATGTACATACGGTTACTCAAATTCATCGGATTTCTTGGGGGGACATTGAGAAACCTGACAAGATGTATCAAGGTTTAGAAACGCAAGTAAACGGCGTTGTGAAAGTAAATGACGAAATGGTCCTCTTGCTTGATTTCGAACAAATGATTGCGAATATTCATCCGGAATCTACTATCCAGAAAGACCAAATTAAACGACTTGGAGAACGGCAACGGATGAATAAGCAAGTGCTTATTGCGGAAGATTCCGCTTTGCTTCGTGCCATGCTCGAAGAAACGTTGCATGAAGCGGGTTATGAAAATGTAACCGCATTTGAGAATGGGAAAGAGGCGCTAGACTACCTCTTACAACTTGACACAACAGAAAAGCAGATCGAAGAATATTTCCAACTAGTCATTACAGATATCGAAATGCCACAAATGGACGGCCATCATCTAACGAAACGAATTAAAGAAGAGGATTCTCTTAAAGGCTTGCCAGTCATCATCTTTTCTTCTCTAATTACGGATGACTTACGCCATAAAGGTGAATTGGTAGGGGCAGATGCTCAAATCTCAAAGCCTGAAATTGCTTCGCTTGTTGAACACATGGATAGACTCGTACTTTAAAAAAAGAGTAAAGGAATCGATATACAGTCGATTCCTTTACTCTTTTGTTTGAGAGTGTTCATACAGGTTCTCATACCATTCGGTAATCTCTTTATTGAGTTGAAGTGGAGTTTCTCCGAACGGAGCGTGATTTCGGATAATTTGCTGCTCTCCTTCACCGAGTCGTTCATACGCTTCTTTCATCTCTTGGGAAAGTTGTACAACGTGTTGAAGCTGGTATAAGAATTCTTTCATGTCATTCATTTTAAACGCCTCCCTTTGCCATTCTATTCCTGTTTCTGGTTCTGGGAAAACGTGTAAATGTGTTCTGGTCTACCGTTTCTTTTTGTAATGGGGTTGGTCTTGCCAAGAAGCTAATTGCCCCCATGGCTTGTAAATAGAAGATTGGTAAGAATGAGGCACGGAACGTCTCGAGGCATTTTGGTTAGAGGGTTTCTGTCCATTCTTCCCTAGGTAAGCCTGTAATATACGCTTGGCATGGGATAGAGACAAGCTTGGTTTTGGATTCCGATATGCTTGGTTGGCTTCTCCAAGGTGTTGTAGTGCTTGGAAATCTTCTCGCTTTGGTGGAATGTGAAAGTAGTAATCGCCCACTTGAACGAGCAACGTAGAATTTTGTTTGCTGTATTTAGAAGCATTCGAGAAATGAAGTCCAATTTTCTTGGCTTGTTTCTTCCGAAGCAATTGTTGGATTGCCTCTTTCTTTAATGTGTACAATTCTCTCGGGTCCGGAGCAGTCTTAGCGTGTTTGTTCACGACAAAGAGGGCTTCTGCAATTTGAGAGGTGGTATATGACTTATTGTTTCTTGACTGTGACAATCACCGCTCACTCCTTTCATAGCTGTAGTTGAATTGGTTCAATCATAACGAAATGTGTACAGCCTTTCAACTAAGAAGGATAAAGGGAAGTCCCTTTATCCTTTAAGACGACTCTATTTTACTCTCTAAATCCGCTACAATACGCTCCATTTCACCACGTTGCATTCCCTTATATCGTTCAATCGCCTTTCCATCTGGATTGACTAGCATAAAGTTTGTTCCGTGAGTGACTTGGTCAGACTGATCTGTATGCTGGACAAGTAACTGGAAGGATTTAATGGAGAACTCTTTAATTTCTTCATTACTATATCCAGTAAGAAAATCCCAGTTAGAGAAGTCAGCTTCATGCTTCATTGCGAAATCTTTTAGTACACTCGGCGAATCAACAGTCGGGTCTACTGAAAATGATACAAAGCGAACTTCATCGCTTAGACCTGCTTCTTCCACTTGGTCCTGAAGATAAGCCATGTTTGCTGTCATAGGAGGGCAAACCGTATCACAATTAGTGAAGATCATATCCGCAATCCAGTACGTGCCTTCTAAATCTTCTAAGCTCACCGTTTCCTCATCTTGATTTGTAAATGAGAATGAACGAACATCACGTGAGAATTCAGGCTCGGCCATAGCGGCTTGTCCACCTGAATTTGAAGTGCTATCAGAATCTTGTGAACCGCAAGCACTTAGAATCATAACCCCAATGAGAACGATTGTGTATGTAAACATCCGCTTCTTCAATCGTATTTCCCCCTTTAAGTAAACCAACCCGTTTCACTGGAATATTCTATCATTCTTTGATGTGGAAAGCCATGACAAAACGATGAACAGAAAAACATCCCCCAAGCTGAAGGGGGATGCATGATTAGTAAGGACCAGGGCCATACCCAGGTCCGCCATACCCAGGTCCGCCATAGCCTGGGCCACCATATCCAGGTCCACCATACCCAGGTCCGCCGTAACCGGGGCCATATCCAGGACCTCCAGGGCCGCAGTATGGTGGATAACAACCTCCTGGATAACCAACAAAAGGAGGTCGTGCAAAAGCGCTAATGAGAAGTGGGCCAGCTACAAGACCAGCTGCAAAAGGTAGAAGAGGCCCTCCAAAGAAGAAACGTTGGTCTTCGTATGAGCGTACAGGGTACGGATGGTAAGGTTGTATAGGTACGGGCATTGGTGTTTGCTTCATAGACTTATCCCCTCCATTCAGTAAGAATCCATTTATCATATGTCATAAGCCTATGAATTGAGCCTGTCCCTATAATTGAGGGTGTGAATCGTGAGCTCTGGTCTACATAGGAATCGGTAAGGGAGACGTGTCATGCCGAGTCCCCGGCTTACATACAATTGAAATCCTGTTGTACCAATGGAATAAAGCCCTTCTGTATAGGTGTAGGCAAGTGGAGGAGTAACGAGTGGTCCGACGAAGGGAAGACGTATTTGTCCTCCGTGACTGTGACCAGCGAGCATAACATCGACTGGATAATGTTGAACGCTGTCTGCTAAATCCGGCTCGTGACATAACAACAAGGTGAAGGGACGTTGGTCTTGATTTTGTAAAGCGAGGTCAAGGTTCGGTTCTCCAAGTAATGCATCGTCTAGTCCAACAAGCAACAACTCTTCCTCGTTTATCTTGATTAATGTGGACGAGTTCTGAAGGAGTGTGAACCCTGCGCGGTCCATAAGCGACTTAACTTCTTCTGTGCCATAGCCTCCGTGGTCATGGTTCCCATAAATCCAAAACTTCCCATAGGGGGCTTTCATAGAGTTTAATAGACTAGCTACACGTTCATAAGTGTGGTGAAACAAATTGCTAGGGTCATCAAATAAATCACCCGTGAACACGATCATGTCTACATTATAGTTGTTGATCCGTGACACAATTGCTTCCAGTCTTTCTTCATCAAGATGAAAGCCGATATGTAAATCACTAAATTGTAGAATTCTGAATCCATCTAATGGTTGAGCAATACGAGGTGAAGTGATGGTCTCTGATCGTACCGTAAAAAGGCGGGGCTCGATGTATTTGGCATAGCCTAGGCCTGCCACTGAAATGCCGAGTAAAGAGAGTACGCTATTCAGTCCTGTCTTTATAAATCTACGCCTTGTCATCATTCGAACTTCCCCCAATCTTGCAAGCAGTATACCATGAGGATAGTGAGAAAAATAGAAAACAGTGTCAAAGAAAAGGAATTCTTCGTCTCAATATGGAATGTTCTATTTGAAAGGAGAGGATGCAATATGAAAGGACAAGTTGTGATTGTAACAGGTGGAACGAGTGGGATGGGAAAGTTTATGGCGAAGAAATTCGTCGAAGAAGGTGCCTTCGTAGCGATTACAGGGCGAGATGAAGAACGTTTACAGCTTGCGAAAGAAGAAATTGCAAATGGAAAGAATGAAAGCGTTTTAACGGTGCGAATGGATGTCCGTAATCCAGAGGATGTGGACAGAATGGTCGATGAAACGGTGAAAGCTTTCGGGTCTATTGATCATCTTGTCAATAACGCTGCTGGTAACTTCATCGTACCTGCAGAAGAATTATCTGTGAACGGCTGGAATGCAGTTATCGATATTGTGTTGAATGGCACGTTCTACTGTACTCGTGCAGTAGGGAATTATTGGATCCAGAACGGCATTAAAGGGAACGTGTTGAATATGGTAGCTACATATGCTTGGGGAGCGGGAGCGGGTGTCATTCACTCTGCATCTGCTAAAGCGGGCGTACTAGCCATGACAAGGACACTAGCTGTTGAATGGGGGAGAAAATACGGAATACGAGCAAATGCAATTGCTCCAGGTCCGATTGAACGTACAGGAGGGGCTGATAAGCTATTCCAGTCAGAGGAAGCTGCAAAGCGTACGTTACGCTCTGTCCCACTAGGACGATACGGGCAACCAGAAGAGATTGCGGAACTTGCTGCCTTTATTCTAAGTGAAAAGGCAAGCTACATGAATGGGGAGGTCATTGCACTTGACGGTGGGCAATGGCTAAATGATTTCCCGTTCTAACGTAATAGAAGAAAGCCTCGTCCTTTTCATTTAGGCGAGGCTTTCTCTATATAAGCAATGATTTCTTACAAAATGTATAGAAATACAGCGAAGAAATGCATGACGGTACCTGCAATAACGAACAAGTGCCACACGGCATGATGAAACTGAAAGCTTCGCCATACATAGAAGATTGTACCAATGGAATAAAGAACTCCACCTACTACCAGGTACACCATCCCTCCAAATGGGAACGTCTCCGTTAACGGCCCCCAAGCAATGACTATAATCCATCCCATTAACAAATAGAAAACGGTGGATAAGACAACAAATCGTTTCACAAAGAAGACCTTGAACACTACACCAACGAGCGCAATCCCCCACACGATTCCGAACAATGTCCATCCTAATGTACCTCGTAAGACCACTAAGAGAAGTGGTGTATACGTACCAGCGATGAATAAGTAAATGGACGCATGATCAAATATTTCGAATAAGTCTTTCCATTTACCTGGACGAAATGCATGGACAAGAGTAGAAGAAACATAGAGCGTCAGCATGCTTGCTCCATAGATGGAGACTGCTACTATCTGCCAAGCGTTCCCGTTTAAGGATGCATAAACGACAAGAAGAACAAGGGCTGCGACGCTTAATACCGCTCCAATACCATGAGTAATCGCATTTGCAACTTCTTCTCTTTTAGAAAATGTATGTGTTTCCAACGAAAAACCTCTTCTCCTCAATTTGTTTCATTATACATCGAAACGACAAGTTACACAAAAGTCATGAAGATTTTTTACAGCATTTCTCTCTCATTTTTAGAATGAAAGTAGTGGACGCTAGGACATGATAAGAGCAATTGAAAGGAGAGAATCGAAATGTTGACTAGTGTGAAATGTTTTCTTGTAACTGTAATGACCCTTGGAAGTTTGGTATGGGTGGGTGGAAATGCCTCGGTAGAAGCAGCTCCGGCAGCTGATTCTACTGATGCCCCGCCTTTTGTTGAGAACAGCCATCTGCTTCATCGTGATATGAAATCAGGTCTACGCAATCTTCTAGAAATCTCGGAAGAAGAGATGAAGCAATACAAAGACCAAGATTTAACCTTTAAGCAAATGATTGAAAAGGCTGGAAAAGACCCAGTTGAGGTGAAGAAACAGCTTAAAGCCCAGCTAGAGAAGAACTTCGATCAGTTGATTAAAGATGGTTGGATAACTGAAAAGACAAAAGACTATTCGTTACAGCAATTTGATCAAGAATTTGATGAAATGCTCGAGAAAAAGCCAAGCGACTATCATGATAAGAAACCTGAAGTGAAAAGAGGATTCTAATGGATAAAGCCTGCTAGGGTAGCAGGCTTTTTTTTGATTGTGGGTGCATAATCTTTCATTCTGAAGTATCATAAATAAAAAACGATACAAGGGAGGAGAAGAATGGATCCACTAGACGTGATTGATCGTTTACAAAAGGTAAAGCCACTATTTCAGCCTGTGTTCTCTGCAGTTAAACACGACATTATGGGATATGTGGTGAAGGGAAGTTTCCCAATAGATGACGGCCAGGTCCTATTGGATGGGTTCTTCCAAGATGATGAAGTACCAGATGAATTTAAATTAGAGGTCAATCAGCACCTCATGAAAAGAGCAATGGACACGTTCATTCAAGAGAAAGAGAGCGGCTGTCTATTTATACATCGCCGCGCAAACGAGTTACTTCTTGAAGACAGTGAAGCCTTTATTGCTATGATACATACGTTTCAAGAGTTAGGCTTCAACATGAATCAACTTGTGATTGAGATACTGGATGTGGAAGTGGATGTAGATGTGGAGAGGTTGCATCATCTTCTTCATTACTACAAGACTTTCGGGATACAAGTGGCAGTCCGCCATGAAGGGGACACAACTCCAAATTTAGATTCCTTAAGACTACTTGAGCCTCATATCGTGAAAGTAGATGCGTCCATATTCAAAGACCAAGCGAATCCTCTCCAACAGGATGTCATCCAATCCATTTCTTTATTGTCAAGACGGATTGGAGCTGCGCTATTGTTTGAGAATATCGAGGACTCTATTCAATTGTATTACGCTTGGAAGCATGGTGGCCGGTTCTATCAGGGTTCTTATTTAGTGCGTCCGAGTGAGCGGTTTCTTGAACGTGATGTGTGCGTTGATTTATTACGTAACGATGTGCACCGATTTATTAAGCGTGAGAAGATGCTGATTGAGACTAGGCTAAACTATGTTCTCAACTGGGACCAACGGATGAGAGGAATGCTTGACTCATGGGAAAGCCCTAAGCAGGTTAATGCATTCATTCCTCGAATTATGAATCTATTCGACCAAGAGAGCTTTCGAATCTACGTTTGTGACAGCGATGGTCAACAAATTTCCTCAAACTTTACGAAACGAAACGGAGAATGGGTAGAGGAGCCAGAAGTGTATGGTACAAACTGGGCATTCCGCCCTTACTTCCTAGAGAATATGGTTCAAATGAAAATGTGGAACAAAGGAAGGCTATCTGATGTCTATTCAGATATTGAGACAAGGGAGCTTGTTCGTACATTCAGTTTCCCTCTAAGTGATAGTCACTCCATTTTTATTGATATTCGATACGATTACATGTTCGAACATGAAGCTCTATTGCACTAACATCCCGTTGATTGCGGGATGTTTTTTTATTTTCTTCTGGTACAGACAAGCCTGTTTAACATAAAGTATAGGGAATGCACGAATTATGTGGAAGGGGAGTGGTGGGGGATGAACTTATATTACCGATGTGACCATTGCTGTACACTAACCAAGCACGACGGTGTCTGTCATAAATGTGGGTGCCTAAGACTTGTGCCCATTTGGATTGTAATCCACAACGGTGGACAGTGAAACCGCTTCAAAATATGCTGAATACAGGTTTGTAATTCGTTGAAATATGGTATAGTGGTGAGTGGGAATGTAAACATGAAGACTCCTCCCTTTGTTGTTTGAAACGAAAAGGAGTGAGAACGATGATCAGTATTCAAAGTGAAGAGTTAATGAACATTACAGTAGAAGATTTGATGATTCCATCTGAGAAGGTAGCTCACGTTCAGGGTGGGAATCCAATTGAACATGCTTTACTCGTACTAGTGAAATCCGGCTATTCAGCGGTTCCGGTACTAGACCCTACTTATAAATTAAAAGGTGTAATCAGTAAGACTATCATCATTGACAACATGCTTGGAATTGAACGCTTCGAATTAGAGAAGCTGTCTGAGATCCGAGTGGAGGAAGTTATGAATGAAGACATTCCGTGCCTGAACAAAACGGATTCTTTCTCAAAAGGGTTAGATGCCGTCGTCGACCATCCTTTTGTCTGTGTTTCAGACGAAGATGGGTATTTTGATGGGATTCTAACAAGGCGAGCAATCCTAAAGCATCTAAAGAGACACCTATACACGTACAATTATAAGAAATAGGATGAAGGGGTGGGAGATGTTCCACCTTTTCTTTATTAATGAATCTTGCTTGTAACTGTGCGAAACGTTTGATACAGTTATATGCATAAGTTGTACATAGGTACTTAAGGAGGACATAATAGACATGGAAATGATGGATGCAAACGAGATTATTTCTTTTATCTCAAATAGTAAAAAGACAACACCTGTTAAAGTGTATGTAAAAGGTACAGACCTTAAAGCAATCGACTTCGGTGACGAGGTGAAAGCTTTTGTAGATAACGAATCTGGTGTATTATTTGGTGAATGGAAGACGGTACAGCCTCTTCTAGAGAACAACGCAATTGATGACTATGTAGTAGAGAATGACCGTCGTCACTCTGCAATCCCAACACTAGACTTGAAAAACGTAAACGCTCGTATTGAGCCAGGTGCGATTATTCGTGACCAAGTTGAAATTGGTGATGGTGCCGTTATTATGCTTGGTGCTGCGATTAACATTGGTTCTGTTGTAGGCGAAGGTACAATGATCGACATGAACGCTGTACTTGGAGGACGTGCGACAGTCGGTAAGAACTGTCACATTGGTGCAGGCGCAGTGTTGGCTGGTGTTATCGAGCCGCCAAGTGCGAAACCAGTTGTCATTGAAGATGGCGTTGTCGTTGGCGCTAACGCTGTTATTCTTGAAGGAGTGACGGTAGGTGAAGGTGCAGTTGTTGCTGCAGGAGCCATCGTTACTCAGGATGTTCCAGCGAATACAGTAGTAGCAGGAACACCTGCAAAAGTCATTAAAGAGATTGATGACAGCACGCGCGGCAAGACAGAAATTAAACAAGAACTACGTAAGCTAGATAACGAATAATATGAATTGCAAAAGCAGGAGCTAACCACTCCTGCTTTTTTTAGAAGGGGAAGAGAAGATGGAACAAGAACGTTTAGTTCAGATAAGAAGAGACTTACATAAGATTCCTGAGCTTGGCTTCCAGGAAAAGAAGACTCAAGCGTTTCTGTTACAGTTTATTCAAGAATTGCCACAGCATTCCTTGCACGTGAAGACATGGGAAACGGGCGTTCTCGTATTCATTGATGGGACTAACCCGACACAAACGATTGGATACCGCGCTGACATCGACGGATTGCCAATCACAGAAGAAACCGGTTATGACTTTGCTTCTGTCCATGAAGGGAGAATGCATGCGTGTGGGCACGACTTCCACATGACGATAGCGCTTGGAGCCTTGCAGCGACTCGCGGAAGACCCCCCTGTTCAGAATGTGCTCTTTGTATTCCAACCAGCCGAAGAAGGGCCAGGCGGTGCGCTGCCGATGCTTCAAAGTGAGGAATTTATTGCGTGGAAGCCTGACACAATATTTGCCTTGCATGTAGCGCCTGAACAACCTGTAGGAGCGGTTGCGGCTCGTGAGGGATTGTTGTTCGCGAATACTAGTGAATTGTTTATTGACTTTAAAGGTAAGGGAGGACATGCTGCCTATCCTCATCTCACTCACGATATGGTTGTAGCGGCAAGTCACTTTATTGTACAAGCACAATCCATAGTATCTAGAAATGTCCCACCGCTCGAACCTGCAGTGTTAACTGTCGGGAAAATATCTGGTGGCTTTGTTCAGAACGTCATTGCTGAACATGCTCGCATTGAAGGCACGCTTCGGTCATTCACAGGAGACACGATGGAGCTTATGAAGAATCGAATTGAAAAGCTTGCGAGTGGGATGCAGGAAAGTCATGAATGTGAAATCTCCATTGATTACGGATCGAACTATTATGGAGTTTATAACACACCTGCATTTATCCCACCTTTCGAACAAATTGTGAAGGATACGGGGTATTCCTATGTGAACTGCGACCCTGCCATGACTGGAGAGGACTTTGGATATATGTTGAAAGACATCCCTGGATTCATGTTCTGGTTAGGCGTTGATTCTCCGTCTGGGTTGCATACAAGTCGGCTACAACCAAAGGAAGAAGCATTGGTTGTCGGAGTGGACGTTGTGGAAGCAACCATCCGAAACCTCCTTGACTGAATAGCATGCCTGCCTTCCGTTCACACTACCCATGAAGGATAAATTCCTATACATGAATGAGGAGGAGATTCTACGTGGCAAGAATCGGTGTGGAAGGTACCCTATCTGATGTAAGTCAAGCTTTACAATCTAAAGGGCATGATGTAGTAGAACTCAAATCAGAGAACGATGCACAGTCTTGTGATTGCTGTGTCATTTCTGGACAGGACCAGAACGTGATGGGCATTTCAAATGCAGTGACAAATGGTGCTGTCATTAATGCACATGGAATGACGGCTGACGAAGTGTGTCAAGCTGTGGATCAACAGGGAAGTCGCTAAATTCCTATGTTTCACGGCAACGATTGAACGAAGAGGAACAGCAGCTTGCTGTTCCTTTCTTACATAATGAAGAATGGGAGAGGGTATGATGGTTTGGTTGAAGTTGCTTTCTGTCGTATTATTAATCGTTCTGACCGCCTTTTTTGTGGCGAGTGAATTCGCTATTGTCAAAGTAAGAAAGAGTCGCATTGAAGCCTTGGCAGAACAAGGAGATAAGAAGGCGAAGTTGGCCTTACATATCATCAATCGCCTTGATGCCTATCTATCGGCTTGTCAACTTGGGATTACCATTACCTCACTAGGACTTGGTTGGCTTGGGGAACCGGCAGTAGATACGCTACTATCTCCACTATTTGAGCAGCTACCGTTCCCTTCAGGTGTTACACACACCATCTCATTTGCCGTAGCCTTTGCAATTATTACATTCCTTCACGTAGTCTTAGGGGAATTGGCACCTAAAACGGTTGCCATTCAGAAAGCGGAAGCAATTACGCTTGCTTTAGCTCGACCATTAGATTTCTTCTATAAAATGATGCTTCCATTTATCTTTGTACTAAATGGGTCTGCAAACTTATTTGTCCGTCTCTTCGGCTTTCGTACGGCAAATGAGGGAGAAGAAGCTCATACAGAAGAGGAATTGCGCTATATCCTCACTCAATCGTACGAAAAAGGGGAAATTAATCAATCTGAGTACACCTATGTCGATCGCATCTTTGAGTTTGATAACCGTACCGCTAAGGAAATCATGATTCCGAGAACGGAGATGGTTGTACTTAATTTACATGAACCAATGAAAGACATTCTGAAACGAATTCGTAAGGAGCGGTTCTCTCGGTACCCGGTCATTGATCAAGATAAGGACAAAGTGGTTGGGATTGTACACATGAAGGAATTATTTGCAGACGAATGTGATGAACACCATACGCTGTCAGATTATATACGCCCAGCTCACAAAGTGTTTGAAAATATTGCGATTCAAGACCTACTCGTGAAACTTCAGACGGACCAGACCCATTTGGCCATATTGGTTGATGAATACGGGGGGACAGCTGGACTTGTGACGGTTGAAGACATACTCGAAGAGATTGTAGGAGAGATTCGGGATGAGTTCGACCATGAAGAAGTACTACCGTTCGAAATAAGAGAAGATGGCAGTTACGTGATGGATGGGAAAATTGCGATTCAAGACGTAAATGATTATTTGACCACACAGCTCTCCCATGAAGAAGTTGATACCATTTCAGGTTGGTTGTTAACGAAAGACATTGACGCTAGAAAGGGAACGTCTGTAACAGAACAAGGATTCACGTTTACGATAATAGAAATGGAAGACACACACATTCGCAAGGTTGAAGTAAAGCGGGATGAGACATAAAAAAGGTCTTGAGGAATTTCCTCAAGACCTTTTTGTGCTTTTGGTTATCATTCGGTGGGGGCAGGCACTCCGGTCATAAGCAATCTTACTCCGGGAGGAAAGTGCACCTCCCTCTGTAATCTTACTTATGCCTATCGTGCCTAAGCGCCCCCTTCCGCTTTTGGTTCGTCTAGCTGCAGGGGGCAGGCACTCCGGTCATAAGCAATCTTACTCCGGGAGGGAAGAGCACCTCCCTTTGTAATCTTACTTATGCCTACCGTGCCTAAGCGCCCCCTTCCGCTTTTGGTTATTTACTCACATTAACTTGGTGTGGGTAAGGGATTTCGATGCCGGCTTCGTCTAGGGCTTCTTTCATTGCTTTTCTTAGGTCGCGTTCTACGGCCCATTGTTGCATGTTTTCAGTGTGGCCGAGGACGCGTAGGACGACGTCGGATGAGCCTAATCCTTGAACACCTAGTACGTTCGGGCCGTCTGTGATGCGTTCGTCGTTTTGGGCGAAGCGGTCACATACTGCTTGTAGCACTTGTACGGCTTGGTCGATATTGTCATCGTAAGAGATGCCAATGTCAACAAGTGCGCGCATGTTGCCGCGAGAGTGGTTGCTAATGCCAACCATATTACGGTTTGGAACGAAGTTTAATGTTCCATCAAAGCTTCGGATCTTAGTCGTACGAAGGCCAACTTCTTCAACAATACCGTTGTAGCCGCCTGCTGTTACATATTCGTCTACATCTACTTGACGTTCAATGAGAATGGCGAAGCCAGTTACGATATCGCTCACTAACCCTTGCGCACCAAAACCGATGGCAAGACCAACGACACCTGCTCCGGCAATGAGTGGTGCAATGTCAATATCAAAGACACCAAATAGCATGACTACGAAGAAGAACATAAGAACGTAAGAGAATACGCTTAACGCGAGTGTTTCTAAGGTGCGTACTCGAGCTTCTGATACTTTTTGAGTTTTGCTCGTACGTTGTACGGAGCCACGAATAATTCGTTTTCCAAGAGGAGAAACGATAAGGAATGCAATAATGAGTAATCCAATCTGTAGGGCAACGGGAATAATCGCATCTAATAGATTCCCGAAGTTAAATGAGTCATCTGTAAAAAGATTCATAAGGTAGGTTCCTCCTTTATGTATGATTTTTTGTCATGTTTTTTACTATACCCCATATTGTAGTATTTTTTCAAACGTGCACATGTTTTTTACAGAAATTCTTACATGTGAGAAAAGCTTAATAAATCTTTTTCGTTCTTTCTATTAATTAGGAGGGAAGAGCTTACGGCCCTTTGGATGTATTCTTCATCTGCTTACCTTCCTATAAGAAGGGGATGTAGACCGGGGTTTATCAAACAGATTTAGAGCTGGTTCTGAATAAAGGAAATTGTAGTGTGGTCACAGATAAGTTCTATGAAGTTGAAAGGACTACAGCCCTTCTTCCCCTATGCAGAAAGTGAAGGATTAATGATAGAAATAGTTGTAGGAAAATTGTAAAAATTAAGTCAAAAAGGTGGAAAATTATTTCGGAAGTCGATATATTTATATATACTTGATTACATTTTGGGGGGAAGGCTATGGAAACATTTAAAAAGCTTAAAGGCTTTTATTTACCATTTCGGCTATACTTTATCATTTCCATTTCATTTTTATTCTTAGTTACAGGGATTACAGTTGTTTATCCAATCATACTCCAGAAGACCATTGATGACGTTGTGAAACCCGAGCAGTATGATTTAATACCGTACCTAGCGGTAACATTCGTCGTTCTTATGATTGTAAAAGGAGTTGCTACATATTTAAATCAGTATTTCGGGGATTTATTTGGTATATCATCTGTCTACAAATTAAGGAACTCTCTTTATGAGAAGCTACAACGCTTATCGTTTCGTTACTATGATAATGCAAGAACGGGGGACTTAATGTCTCGTCTTACAGCAGACGTAGAAGGATTTCGCTTCTTCTTGTCATTTGGGTTTTCTGAGTTGTTGCGTATAGTTACGTTAATTTTAATTAGTCTTTTGGTTATGTTTTACTACTCGGTACCTTTAGCGCTTGTCACGATGGGGGCTATGCCATTTTTGGCAGTTGTCGTCTATCGATTTGATAAGAAAGTTCACCCTGCCTTTCGAGGAATCCGTAAATCCTTCGGGAAATTAAATACAAGAGTACAGGAGAACATTAGCGGAATGAACACCGTTAAATCTCTGTCACGAGAAGACTTTGAAATTGGCCGATTCAAAGACCATAACACGGACTATAAAGACAACTACATTCACACAGCGAACATCTGGTCTAAGTTTTTTCCGCTCATGGAGTTTATTGGGAACATATCAGTTGTTGCGTTGCTTGCCTATGGCGGGTCACTCGTCATTAACGGATCCATGACAAGCGGAGAGCTTGTCGCGTTTTTTAGCTTGGTGTGGTATATCGTAGGACCTCTCATGAACATCGGATTTGTCATTAATTTGTTCTCGCAAGCGAAGGCGTCTGGAGAGCGTTTACTAGAGATTCTGGAAGCTGAAGAAGATATTGTTGAACATGAGGGCGCGATTAGGCAAGAAAGGCTAAACGGACACGTAACGTTCCGTGATGTAACGCTTCAATATACCGAAGACGATGACGAAGCCTTAAAGCGCGTAAGCTTCGATGCCCCACCTGGCAAAACAATTGGATTAATTGGAGCAACGGGCTCTGGGAAAACGAGCATTACACAGCTTGTTACGAGATTCTACGAGCCAGAAGCCGGGGAAGTGCTTATTGATGGGAACCCTGTCCAAAGCTATGGGTTAAAGCAATTAAGAAAGAACATTGGATTTGTGCTTCAAGAATCCTTCTTATTCTCAACGTCCATTAGAGACAATATCGCTTATGGAAACCCGGATGCTTCAATGGACAGCATTATTGATGCTGCGAAGCGGGCTCAAGCTCACGACTTCATTGTGGAAATGCCTGATGGCTATGACACAATGCTAGGTGAGCGCGGCATGGGGCTCTCAGGCGGTCAGAAGCAACGGATTGCTATTGCGCGTGCTATCCTTATTGACCCAAGCATCCTTGTGCTTGATGATGCGACCTCAGCAGTAGATATGGAAACCGAACTTAAGATACAACAGGCGTTAAGAGAAGTAATGAAGGGGCGTACAACGTTCATCATTGCGCACCGGATCTCTTCTATTAAACACGCAGACGAAATCCTCGTGTTAGAAGATGGAATCATCACAGAGAGAGGGAAACATGAAGAGTTGTTATCGAATGGTGGAGTTTATCAAAGAATTTACGATATTCAGTATCAGGACAAAGAGGCAATTATGGCCGCATCTGGAAACTAGGGGGGTGTACGTATGAATAATAGAAAGAATGAAAAAGTGACACGAACAAATAGTCCGCATTTAAAGCGGTTTTATTACACGCTTGACCAGGCGATTGAGAAACCATTTAACTGGTCTCAATTAGGGCGGCTATTACAATATGTAAAGCCTTATTCTAAGAAACTGTTGCCTGCAGCCATTTTAGCAATGTTGATTTCTACACTTGTACGTTTAATTGTACCAATCTTAATCGGTAAGGTTGCCATTGACCTTGCAATACAGAAACAAGATACGAATTTACTTGTACAATTAGTTGTAGGCGTCGCCATCCTATATTTGATTAGCTATGTTGCCAATAGTTTACGGATTAAGTGGGTGAATGTGCTTGGGCAGAATGTAATTTATGATTTACGTACCCATCTATTCTCACATGTTCAGCGGCTGTCCCATCGCTTCTTTGACTCGAAATCAGCTGGGTCTATTCTTGTACGGATAATGAATGATATTAATTCGTTACAAGAACTGTTTACGAACGGAATCATTAACTTGCTAATGGATATTGTGACGCTCCTTGGCATTATTGTTATTTTGTTCGTTCTTAGTCCTAAGCTAGCTCTTGCTATTATGGTTATCTTGCCAGTGATGTTCTTTATATCTACGAAGCTACGCCGGAACATCCGTAGATCCTGGCAAGATGTAAGGATTCAACAATCGAGACTTAATTCCCATTTAAATGAGAGTATTCAAGGGATTCGTATAACGCAGTCGTTCTCACAAGAGAAAGAAAATACAGAGTACTTTAATGGGATAAACACAGATAACTTTGAAGCGTGGCGCAACGCAACGAAGCGGAGTGCTATGTTTCGACCGTTCGTTGAACTGAGCAATGCGGTTGGTACAGTTATTTTGATCTCTTACGGGGCATGGCTGATTATTCTAGGCCCTACAAACGGTGGGATTGAAGTCGGTACGTTCGTATCCTTCGCCTTCTATCTCGGGATGTTCTGGGAGCCTATCTCACGACTTGGTCAGATGTACAACCAGCTGCTAATGGCGATGGCCTCCTCTGAGAGAATTTTCGAGTTCCTTGATGAACAGCCAAATGTAGAAGAGCAGACGAATGCGATAGAATTGAAAGATATGAAAGGTCACATTGAATTTGAGAAGGTTCAGTTCTCTTATGACGATAATCGGATAGCACTGCATGAAATTAGCCTTGAAATGAAGTCTGGTGAGACAATTGCTCTTGTGGGTCATACAGGCTCTGGGAAGTCTACAATTGCGAATCTAATTAGCCGATTTTACGACCCAACAAAGGGTGTTGTGAAAATTGATGGGCAAGATTTAAAAGGCGTTACCATTGATAGCCTACGTCAGCAGATTAGTGTTGTGTTACAAGACACGTTTATTTTCTCAGGGACAATCATGGAGAATATTCGATTTGGTCGACCTAGTGCAACGGATGAAGAAGTAATCGAGGCAGCGAAAGTCGTGGGGGCTGATGAGTTTATACAGCGTATGGGCGATGGATATGAGACAGAAGTTGAAGAGCGAGGCAACATTCTGTCAGCAGGAGAGCGGCAGCTTCTTTCCTTTGCACGTGCCTTACTTGCAGACCCACGCATTTTAATTCTTGATGAAGCAACATCAAGTATCGATACCGAAACGGAAGTGAAAATTCAACATGCGTTAAAGACGTTATTGAAAGGGCGGACCGCAATTATGATTGCCCACCGTCTTTCAACCATTCGAGAAGCTGACCATATTTATGTGTTGGATCATGGTCGAATCATTGAGCAAGGAAACCATCGACAGTTGATGGACCAACAAGGGGAATATTTTGACCTTGTGAAGACTCAATTCGAGATGTTGGATGCAATGTAACTATTGATAAGAGTATCACTTAAAGGCGGAGCAGCGATGTTTCGCCTTTACATATTCGAAAGTTGACGAAGAAAATGGGACGCTTTACACTAGAGTTAAAGGATATTGTGACACATTTCACAAATTTGTCACCAATCTTTCCCTCCATAGGCAGTTATAAGGTTTATACTAAGGGGAGATAGGTTATTGTATGTTGGACTTAAACAGAGTTTTTCTACTGCGAATTTTTATGTTCAACATTTCACAATCTTCATCGAGGAGGATGCAACATGTTTGAAGCCGATAGCGTCTTACTGAGTCGACTACTTACGAGTTTAACGTTAATGTTTCACGCTATATTCGCAACGTTAGGGGTGGGGATCCCCTTAATGATTTCCATTGCTGAATTAATAGGGATAAGAAAGAAAGATTCCCATTACACTTTACTTGCACAACGCTGGGCGAGGGGGTATGTCATACTTGTCGCCGTAGGGGTAGTAACAGGGACAGCCATTGGTCTCCAACTCTCACTCTTGTGGCCTAGTTTCATGCAATTTGCGGGGAATGTGATTAGTCTGCCGCTCTTTCTGGAGACATTTGCATTCTTCTTTGAGGCGATTTTCCTTGGCGCATATCTGTACACTTGGGACCGATTTAATAAGCCTATTTACCACTGGCTATTGTCGCTACCAGTCGTTATAGGGGGAGGACTGTCCGCATTCTTTATCACAACAGTCAATGCGTTTATGAACACGCCTGATGGGTTTGATTTGACCAATGGAGAGATTACTTCCATAAATCCAATGGAAGCTATGTTTAACCCTGCGACGCCAACGAAGGTGTTTCACGTACTCACATCTAGTTATTTAACTGCTGCTGCCATTTTAGCAACGATAGCAGCACTCGCCATCTTAAGAAAACGCGGCAATGCCTACCACCGGAAAGCATTAAAATTAACGATGGTCGTCACCTTTATCTTCGCGATATTAACAGCTGTAGCAGGCGACTTATCAGCGAAGCATCTAGCTGAGCATCAACCTGAGAAGCTAGCAGCTGCTGAATGGCACTTTGAAACAGAAGAAAGCGCGGACCTTGTTGTGTTCGGGACGTTGGATGAGAACAATGAAGTGCAAAATGCCATCCGGATCCCGAATATGCTTAGCTTCTTAGCGTTTGGTGATTTTAACGCTGAAGTGCAAGGACTTGAAGAAATTAATGAAGGAGAGCAACCGCCGCTAATCATACATTACTTCTTTGATTTAATGGTTAGTTTAGGTATGTATGCATTAGGTGTTTCTTTCTTATTCTTAGCACTATGGAAATTGAAACGATTTAACCCATTCAATAAATGGGTGCTATGGCTTGTCGTATTAAACGGACCATTTGCAATGCTTGCAATTGAATTTGGTTGGTTGCTTGCAGAGGTGGGACGTCAACCTTGGATTATGAGAGGGTTTATGACGGTTGCTGAAGCTGCAACAACCTCTCCAAATGTAGCTTGGATGCTCCTTCTCTTTATCGGTCTTTACGTCGTACTCGGATTTACGGTCGTCCGAGTGTTGAGAAAGCTATTTAAGGATAATCCGGCAGAATTAGAGTTAGAACAAAAATATCCTAATGTAACAAAGAGTGGTGTTGACGCATGAACTATGAATTAATTGGAATAACGGTCCTTTGGGTATTTCTTTACGGATATCTTATCGTGGCGTCCATCGATTTCGGAGCAGGATTCTTTGCATATTACGCTAAACTGACGAAGCAAGACCACGTTGTAAACAAATTAATATCACGTTATCTCTCACCTGTGTGGGAGGTAACGAACGTGTTCTTTGTCTTCTTCTTTGTAGGATTGGTAGGATTCTTTCCTGATGCTGCCTACTACTTTGGTCAGTCCCTGCTTGTACCAGGAAGTATTGCCATTATTCTCATTGCCATCCGAGGGTCCTTCTACGCATTTGAGAACTATGGCTCGAAGAAAAGCCATCTCTTTATGTTCCTATATGGGGCCACAGGATTATTCATTCCTGCTGCATTATCGACAGCACTCACAATTTCAGAAGGTGGATTTATAGAAGAAACAGAAACAGGAGTTCATTTGCTAACGGGTGAATTACTCAGAAGCCCTTATTCTTGGAGTGTGGTCTTCTTAGCGATTGTTTCGGTTCTTTATATTAGTGCAGCCTTCCTTAGCTTCTACGCCAAGAAAGCTGGAGATACAGCGGCGTTTCAATTTATGAGAAAGCTCGCTCTATTCTGGAGTACACCAACAATTATTGCGAGTCTGACGACCTTTATTGCAATGAGTCAGCATAATTCCCGCCACTTTGAGAACATGCTTGATTTATGGTGGATGTTCGGAATCTCTGTTGCTTTCTTCCTCGGTGCACTTTGGTTAATCTATAGTGAGCGTCGACTTGGACTAGCATTTATATTTGTTATGTTCCAGTTCTTCTTTGCATTCTTTGGTTATGGAGCAGGTCATCTGCCGTATCTTCTAGAACCATTCATTACAATCAGTGACAGTGTAACAAATGATACGATGGGACTAGCGCTCATTATCGCCTTTATCGCAGGGCTATGTTTACTTGTTCCTTCATTGATCTTATTAATGAAGATGTTCTTATTTGATGCGGAATATGTGAAAGGTAAGAAATAGTGTAAGCGGGGCATAGCCCCGCTTTTTTTCTATGGTGCTAGCTTCCTTTTCTGTTTCCTTCTGTGATAGACTATTGCTAGTGAACTAATAGATATTGGAGGAAGAGCATGAAGAAGGAATATGCCGTTGTAGGACTTGGTCGCTTCGGAGCAAGTATTTGCCAGGAGCTAAGCCGAGAAGGAATGGAAGTACTCGCGATTGATATCGATGAGGATAAAGTAAATGAGTATAAAGATATTGCCTCTCATGCCGTAATTGCGGATTCAACTGATGAAAGTGTATTGAAAGAATTAGGCATACGCAACATAGACCACGTTATTGTGGCGATTGGAGATAACATTCAAGCGAGCATCTTGACAACTTTAATGTTGAAAGAACTAGGGATTAAGAAAATCACGGTTAAGGCTCAGAATGATTACCACGAGAAAGTGTTAAATAAGATTGGTGCTGACCAAGTTGTTCACCCAGAACGAGACATGGGGCGCCGAATTGCGCATAATATCATTTCAAATAATGTACTCGATTATTTAGAACTGTCTGATGACCATAGTGTGGTTGAAGTTAAGGCTGGCGTGAAAATGATTGGCCAGACGTTGGTTGACTTGGATATCCGTGCTCGTTACGGATGTAACGTTGTAGCAATTAAACGAAATAAAGATATTAACGTTTCGCCAATTGCAACAGAGACCATCCTCGATGGAGATGTGCTCATTATTATTGGAGCGGACAGAGACATCTCTAGATTTGAGAAGAACTTAGTCGTTGAAGACGATGATTAACTTTGTAAGACCCTTAACTGTGTGTTAAGGGTCTTTTTATTTTGTTCGTTTACATGAATTCGGTTACAGAATGCCCCTTGTGGAAAAAAGTTAATAACTTCGAACAGACGTGTGTTTCATTTCTGGGTAAAACAGGTAAAGGATATTATGAAACTAGATTACGGAGATGAAAGGCAGTGATTCTAGATGAAACGTACAGGAGAAATACTTACACAACAATTAATTGACTGGGGTGTCGACCACATTTATGGGATGCCTGGTGACTCAATCAACGAATTTGTAAATGATTTACGTAACCGAAGTGAAGAACTTTCATTCATACAAGTCCGACATGAGGAGGTCGGTGCCTTATCAGCTGCAGCTTATGGGAAGGTGACAGGCAAATTAGGCGTATGCATGTCGATTGCAGGCCCAGGAGGCATACATTTATTAAATGGCTTATATGATGCGAAGATGGACGGTGCTCCTGTACTTGCGATTGTAGGTCAAGTAAACAGCGATGAGGTCGGAACGGGTGCGTTCCAGGAAGTGAATCTTGAACGGATGTTTGATGATGTGGCTGTTTACAACAAACGTGTTCAGCGCGCAGATCAACTACCGGACCTCTTAAATAAGGCAGTTCGTGAAGCCTATGCGCATAAAGGTGTATCTGTGCTCATTGTCCCAGATGATGTATTTGCTGTGAAGCAGAAGCCTGAGGCTACATTAACATCTTCACAGTACGTAAAGCCTGAAATATTCCCAGCAGAACAGTCATTAGTACAAGCTCGTCAGGCCATTGAAGAAGCAGAAAAACCGATTATTCTAGCAGGCCAGGGAGCTTTTGGGGCTCAGGAAGAACTCGTGTCATTCGCTGAACGAATTAAGTCGCCTGTTATACTATCCTTACTAGCGAAAGGATTGCTCCCGGATCATCACCCGCTAAATTTAGGGCATCATGGTCAAATAGGTACGAAACCCGCTTACCATGCCATGATGGAAGCAGACTTAGTCATTATGATTGGGACTTCCTTCCCTTACCGTGACTTTATGCCAAAAGATACAAAGGCAATTCAAATCGACCATAACCCTGCACGAATCGGAAACCACTATCCTGTTTCAATTGGCCTAGCAGGAGACGCGAAACAAACGTTACAGTGGTTGACCAATCACGTGGTGGAAAATGAGAATGATGACTATCTACAAAAATACCAAAAGCATATGAAAAATTGGCATATCGGCTTGCAGGAACAAAAACGTGACGACTCAAGCCCATTACATGCACCTCAAGTCATGTATGCGCTTGAGAATGTGATGGAAGACCGAGCGATTGTTTCGACGGATGTAGGGAATTCAACCGTATGGGTATCTCGTTTTCTACCAATGACAACTCAACGCATGTTAATTTCAGGTTGGCTTGCTACGATGGGATGTGGATTGCCAGGTGCCATTGCTGCACAGAAGGCATACCCAGATCAGCAGGTAATCGCTGTAGTAGGGGACGGAGGGTTCTCTATGGTCATGCACGACTTTGCAACAGCCGTTAAATACGATTTACCAATAAAGATCATCCTATTGAACAATAGTAAAATTGGCATGATTCAATTTGAACAAGAAGCGATGGGCCACCTTCATTACGGTACTGACTTTGGAGGTGTCGATTTCGCGAAGTTTGCGGAGAGTTGCGGAGGAGAAGGCTATGCTGTAAATCGCTACGAAGAGCTAAATGATGCCATGCAGCAAGCGTTCCTATCGAAGAAACCTGCCATCATTGACGTAGCAGTTGAAGATCAGGCTCCGCTTCCAGGTAAAGTATCGTATACCCAGGCTATTAACTATAGCAAATATTTAATCAAAGAGTTCTTTGAGACAGGTGAGATTGGTAAACCTCCAATCTTGAAAGGAATTCAACGTGTACTATAAGGAAGAGGCTGCGGCCTCTTCCTTTTTTATTTCTTAACAAAATCTAAAAATATTATTAGTTTAGGAGTAGAGACGGGAGAAAAATGAATGAACGTTCATTTCTTATGGAATATAGTACTATTCTATGAATATTGATAAAACAGTACAATATTCGACAAAACTTTCAGAAATTTTTAACAAAAGACAATTGTAATACCAATCACGCAATTCTATAATAACAGTATACAAATTGCATAGAGTTCTCAATGAGTGACTTCTATCGAAACTAGATTATGAGGAGTGTGATAATTTGGCCACATCAACAGCACTGGACCATGATATTTATTTATTCCATCAAGGAAACCTACGGTATGCGTACCAATTACTTGGCGCACACTTCGAAACACAGAACGGTGAAGAAGGAATTCGCTTCACTGTCTGGGCACCTCACGCGGTAGAGGTCAACGTAGTTGGATCCTTTAATGATTGGGATGGAAGCCAGCATCCCATGAAGAAGGTCAATGATAATGGCATTTGGTCTACCTTTATCCCGAATCTTTCAACAGGAACAGTTTACAAATATGAACTGTTAACCCCGCACGGGCATCTACAATTAAAAGCTGACCCCTACGCTTTTTCAAGCGAGCTACGCCCGAACACAGCTTCTGTTACATATCCGCTTCACCAGTACGATTGGAATGATGAAGAGTGGATGAACCAAAGGAAAGAAACGAATCTTTATGAATCACCACTATCTATTTATGAACTCCATCTTGGGTCTTGGAAGAACATTGAACCGGAAGTCTTTTACAACTTTAGAGAGTATGCGAATATGATTATTCCTTACGTAAAGGACCTCGGCTATACACACATCGAACTATTGCCTGTTAATGAGCATCCTTTCGATCGTTCATGGGGATATCAAGCTACAGGGTATTATGCGGTGACTTCAAGATACGGCACTCCTGACGACTTTAAATACTTCGTCGATCAGTGCCACCAGCACGGGATTGGCGTCATTCTAGATTGGGTCCCAGGTCACTTCTGTAAAGATGAACAAGGATTAAGACGATTTGGTGGAGAGCCTCTATACGAATATGAGAACCCTGCTAAAGCCGAGAAAACACAATGGGGTACCTTAACATTCGACTTCGGACGCAATGAAGTTCAGAGTTTCCTTATTTCTAACGCCATCTACTGGTTGAAAGAATTCCATCTTGATGGACTTCGTGTAGATGCAGTGGCTAGCATGCTTTATTTAAGCTTTGGGAAAGAAGAAGGCGAGTGGGAGCCTAATGAATATGGCGGTCCTGAGAACCTAGAAGCTGTCGCCTTTATACGAAAGATGAACGAAGCTGTATTCGAAGAAGTTCCGAACGTCTTAATGATGGCAGAGGAATCCACTTCTTGGCCGCTTGTGAGTGCACCTACTTATGTAGGAGGCCTTGGGTTTAATTATAAATGGAACATGGGTTGGATGAATGACATGCTGAAGTATATTGAAATGGACCCTATTCATAGAAAGTATCATCATAATTTAATTACCTTTTCACTTTTCTACGCATTCTCTGAGAATTTTGTATTACCGATTTCTCATGATGAAGTGGTGCATGGAAAGAAATCGTTATTAAATAAAATGCCAGGTGACTATTGGCAGAAATTCGCTAACTTGAGAGCCTTTCTAGCCTTTATGTATGCACATCCTGGTAAGAAACTACTGTTCATGGGAACAGAGTTTGGTCAGTTCGATGAATGGAAAGATCTTGAGGATTTGGACTTTGAATTGATGGATTACGATTCTCACGCTTCCATTAAGCACTATGTTGGTCAGCTTCATCAATTGTATCGAGAGCATCCTGCTCTATGGGAATTCGACCACCAGGAAGAAGGATTTGAGTGGATTGATGCCAACAATTATGAGCAAAGCATTGTATCATTTGTGCGCAACAGTAGCTGCAGTCGAGACCAATTGGTAATTGTGTGTAACTTTACGCCAGTCGTTTATCATGATTACAAAGTTGGGGTCCCAGCAGAGGGTGTGTACGAAGAAGTCTTTACAAGTGATGCGGTTCATTTTGGAGGGTCTGGGCAATTAAACGGGAATTTGCTCCATACTTCCAACGTGCCTTGGCAAGGACAAAATCAACACGTCTCTATGACCATACCGCCATTAGCCGTAAGCTTCTTAAAGAGAACATCTACTCTAGAGGAGGACATGTCATGAAGAACAAAGAATGCGTTGCAATGTTATTAGCTGGAGGTCAGGGAACTAGGTTGAAATCCTTAACGAAAGAGTTAGCCAAACCAGCGGTGTTTTTTGGCGGGAAGTATCGGATTATTGACTTTCCACTTAGCAACTGTGCTAATTCAGGTATCGATACCGTAGGTGTACTGACACAATACGAACCGCTTGTCTTAAATCATTATCTAGGAATCGGTTCGTCTTGGGATTTGGATCGAAAATATGGAGGAGTATCGGTGCTTCCTCCATACATGCAGTCTGAAGGTGGTGGTGGCTGGTATACAGGCACAGCTAATGCCATTTATCGAAATATAAAGTTCATAAATCAGTACGACCCAGAGCATGTGTTGATCTTATCTGGTGACCACATTTATACGATGGAGTACGCTGAAATGCTTGAATACCACAAGGAGACTGGAGCGGATGCTACAATCTCTGTCATTGAGGTACCTTGGGAGGAAGCGAGTCGCTTTGGAATTATGAACACGAATGAAAGCGGAGACATAGTGGAGTTTGACGAGAAGCCACGTTATCCAGAAAGCAACCTGGCATCTATGGGAGTTTACATCTTTAAATGGGACGTGTTAAAGCAATACCTTGTTGAAGATGACGCTCGTGAAGATTCTTCTCATGATTTCGGGAAAGACATCATACCTGCACTCTTAGGTGACCACAAAAACCTAAAGGCTTATACATTCGATGGGTATTGGAAAGATGTAGGAACGGTCGATAGCTTATGGGAAGCGAATATGGATTTGTTGAAAGAGCAGCCTGAACTTGATTTAAATAACCCAGATTGGCGTATTTACTCTAAGAATCCTAATCAGCCAGCGCAATTCCTAGCCTCTTCTGCCAATGTACAGAATGCATTGATTAATGAAGGGTGTAAGATTTATGGATCAGTCGATACTTCCATCCTATTCTATGGAGTGCAAGTTGGCGAACGAAGCGTTGTGAAAGACTCGGTAATTATGCCAAATGTGAAGATTGGGAAGAACGTTCAAATTCATCGTGCCATTATTTCAGAAGGAATGGTCATTGAGGATAATTGCGTGGTCGGAGATCCAACGCCTGGAAGTGAAATTACGCTAATCGCTGAAGAAGGTAGTGTAATGGCTAGAAGCTATGCAGCAACTCATTAAGATAGAAATAGGGGACGGGGAGAGATTACATGAATCGTATTGCAGGGATTATTAATCTAGATCATGAACAGGATGTATTAAGCGAATTAACGTATTTTCGTTGTGGAGCAGCGGTACCGTTCGGTGGGCGGTATCGAATGATCGACTTTACAGTGTCGAATATGGTGAACTCAAGAATTGAATCGATTGCGGTGTTTGCAAGAAGCAAATACCGTTCCCTAATGGACCATCTGGAGCAAGGGAAAGCTTGGGATTTAGACCGTAAACGAGGAGGGCTATTCATTCTTCCTCCTGATTGGAACGACCCATCTGATATCTCAAGAGGCGACTTGCAGCATTTCCATAACAACATTGACTTCCTAAATCGAACAGCTGCCAATTATATTCTCGTTTCAGGGTCCCAACATATTTGCAACATCAATTACCAAGACGTGTTGAAAGAGCATCAACAGAATGATGCGGACGTAACGGTAATCTATAAACGTGTGGATGAACTAACGTCTGAACATCAACTTGCACAGAAGCTTGATATTGATGAATTCGGTCGTGTGGAGACGATACACAATGAACATTTCAACCCTCATGTGTATATGGACATGTATCTGATTCGTAAAGATGTGCTGAAGGAATTGGTTCAGAATAGTATCGCTCATGGTCATACGAACTTCTTCAATGAAGCGATTAAAGGGAAGCTTCACATGCTACATGTTCATGCTTATGAATACGAAGGACCGCATGCGCTTGTTAATTCCGTGGAGAGCTACTTCCGTAACAATACGAACCTATTAAATGCTGAAGAGCATGCTCAGCTGTTTAAAGACGATGCGCCTATCCTTACGAAGGTGAAAAATGAGGCGCCGTCGAAATATCTACAAGGGTCAAATGTAAAGAATACGCTCGTGGCTAACGGGTGTGTAGTCAAAGGCCACGTTGAAGATAGCATTTTATTCCGTGGGGTAAAGGTAGGTAAAGGGGCGGTTATTAAGAACTCTGTTATTATGCAGCGCTGTGAAATAGCAGAGAACGCCGTGTTAGAGAATGTCATCATTGATAAAGACTGCAACATTTCAGAGGGTAAAACGTTGATTGGGGCACCCGAGAAGCCATTTGTAGTTGCTAAACGTCAGTCAATGTAAGGAAAGATGGGGCTGTCAAGACTCCCTATACTGACAGCTCCATTTCTATTTAAGTAAATGAAGGAGTGGAATGTGATGAATGTATTGATGATTGGGTCTGAATGTACTCCATTTATTAAATCTGGTGGACTTGCGGATGTATTAGGTTCACTCCCTGAGGCTCTTAACTCTCAAGGTGCGGATGTTCGAATTGTATTGCCGAAGTATCAGGAGATGAAGCAGGAATGGAAAGACGAGCTCACATTACTTGACACCCTAACGGTTCCATTAGGCTGGAGGCAACAATATGCTGGAATTGAGTATGTTGAGTATGAAGGGGTTCATGTCTACTTTATTGATAATGAGTACTACTTTAAACGCTCCAACTTATACGGATATGAAGACGAGGGTGAGCGTTTTGTTTTCTTTAACCGTGCTGTTATGGAAATGATTCGAGTATTGGACTGGACACCAGATGTTCTGCATTGTCATGACTGGCAAGCGGGCTTAATTCCTTTGTTCCTTCACACGCATTATAAGGATGAGCCGAAATTCACAGGTATGAAAACGGTTTTCACCATCCATAATCTTAAATATCAAGGAATTTTCCCTCAGTCCGTACTTCATGACCTGATGGATCTTGATGAGCGAGTCATGACAGTCGATGGGATCGAGTTCTTCGGAAACATTAGTTTCATGAAAGCAGCACTGAATTATTCGGACCAAATCACGACGGTTAGTGAAACATACGCAAACGAGATTCAAACACCTTATTATGGGGAAAACCTAGATGAAGTACTTCGCAAACACTCTCATCGATTAACCGGTATTGTCAACGGCATCAACCTCCAAGACTACAACCCTATGAAAGACCAGTCGTTAGCCTTCCCGTATCGCAGTTCTTTAATTAAGAAAGGTCAGAATAAGATGTGGCTGCAAGAGCAACTTGGGCTCCCAGTCGATGCATCCATTCCTATGATTGGAATCGTTTCGCGACTGGTGGAGCAAAAAGGATTCGATCTAATTGGACGAATCATGGATGAATTGCTCGAAGATAACGTCCAACTGGTTATTCTAGGTACGGGAGAACATTACTACGAACAAATGTTCCAGTGGTTCCAACACAAACATCCAACCAAAGTATCCGCAAACATTACATTTGATGAAGCTCTTTCCCGACAAATCTATGCGGCGAGTGATCTGTTCTTAATGCCATCACGCTTTGAACCATGCGGAATTGGCCAATTGCTTGCATTACGCTATTTAGCAGTTCCAATTGTGCGCGAAACGGGTGGTCTCGTGGACACAGTTCAACCTTATAACGAGGTAACAGGTGAAGGGAATGGGTTCTGTTTCACGAACTTCAATGCCCATGACATGCTCTACACGATTCGTCGAGCTCTTCAGATTTATGAAGACCAAGCTCAATGGAAAGACCTCGTCAAGAATGTGTTGACAAGCCAATATTCCTGGGAGAATTCTGCGAAGCAATATATGGACTTATACCAATCAATGCTTAAAATTTATGCATGAGGCATAAGAAACGGAGGACCCCAGTATGTTCAGCAGTAAAGAGGATTTTAAACAAGCTTTCGGCCTAAAGTTAGACCAAGAATTCGGGAAATCTATTCAGCAAGCAACGGACCAAGATGCCTATCAAACAGTTAGCCTTCTTGTGAAAGAGCAGCTCGTTCAAAAGTGGAAAGACACGGAGGACCTTTATCGAGGTCAGTCTCAAAAAGAAGTCTATTACTTCTCGATGGAGTTCTTAATGGGACGCTTGCTCGGGAACAACCTGTTAAACATGGGGGCACTGAAAATCGTAGAAGAAGGATTGCAAGAACTTGGATTGTCCTTATCAAGCATTGAGGAAGAAGAGGACGATGCCGGACTTGGAAACGGAGGGTTAGGACGACTTGCAGCTTGCTTTTTAGACTCTTTAGCTTCGCTTGGATTTGCTGGTCATGGTGTAGGCCTTCTATACCGAAATGGGATGTTTACTCAAAGGTTCGTGGATGGCAATCAAGTAGAATTGCCAGACATGTGGCTACAAGGTGGATACGTTTGGCATGTACGCCGCGAAGAAGAAGCCGTTCACGTGAAGTTTGGTGGGGAGATTCATTCTGACGAGGATGATGATGGTGTGCTTCGCTTTCTGTCAAGAGGAGCTGTAACGGTCAGGGCAGTCCCGTATGATGTGCCAGTCGTTGGCAGTGACATGAAGGTTGTGAATACATTGCGACTGTGGGCAGCCGAACCTAATGAGGAAGACTTGTTGCACAAAGCTTCTGTTAATGGTGACTATCACCATTTCATTGGCCACCAGGCTAGTCTAGAAGAAATCACATCAGTTCTGTATCCTGATGATTCACATGAGGAAGGCCAAAAGCTCCGTCTAAAGCAGGAATATTTTCTTGTTTCTGCTGGCCTTCAAAACATTGTGAGTCAATTTAAAGAAAAGGGGCTGGCGTGGAGTGAGTTTCCTAACCACGTATCCCTTCATATTAATGATACCCATCCAGCATTACTCATTCCTGAGTTAATGAGAATACTTATGGACGAAGAATGGTTAGGGTGGGAAGAGGCATGGGAGATTACCCAAGCATCCGTTTCCTATACAAACCATACGACGTTAAGCGAAGCTCTTGAAACGTGGCCTGTGGATTTAGTACGGGCGTTGCTACCAAGAATCTTTATGATTATAGAAGAGTTGAACGAGCGTTTCTGCCAATCATTGTGGGACACATACCCAGGTGACTTTGATCGAATCGCAGAGCTTGCAATCATTGCGGATGGCCGCGTAAAGATGGCCCACTTGTCAATTGTAGGAAGCCATAGTGTGAACGGGGTCGCAAAGCTCCACACCGAAATCTTGAAGAAGCGGGAAATGAAGCGATTCTACGAAACATACCCAGAACGATTCAATAACAAGACCAATGGCATTACACATAGAAGATGGTTGCTCCATGCGAATCCAAAGCTATCTAGTTTAATTAATGAGGCAATCGGAGAAGAGTGGGTGAAACATCCGGAGCAATTGAAGCAACTACTAAAGTATCAAGAGGATTCGCAGTTCTTATTGAAATTGAATGAGGTTAAGCAATACAACAAAAATCGCTTAGCAAGTTGGATTTATGATCATAGTGGCGTTATGGTTAATGCGGAATCTATCTTTGATGTCCACATTAAACGTCTTCATGGATACAAGCGACAATTGCTTAATGCGCTTCACATTATGTATCTCTACAATCAATTAAAGGCGAATCCTGGTATGGATCTTGCACCGAGGACGTTTATCTTTGGAGCAAAGGCAGCTCCAAGCTATCACTTCGCGAAGAAGGTTATTAAACTGATTAATACATTAGCAGATGTAATCAACCACGACCGTGACGTAAATGAGAAGCTAAAAGTTGTCTTTGTTGAGAACTATTCAGTTTCATCAGCACAACAAATCATTCCTGCAGCCAACGTCAGTGAGCAGATTTCACTTGCTAGTAAAGAGGCTTCAGGGACTGGAAACATGAAGCTGATGATGAATGGGGCTGTTACCCTTGGAACGATGGATGGAGCTAATGTTGAAATTTATGATGCTGTTGGGAACGATGCCATTTATACGTTTGGCTTAAGTTCTGAGGAAGTGCTGTCTTATGACCGTACAGGCGGATACAAAGCGAAAGAGGTTTACGAGGACGATGCGCGTATTCGATATGTATTGGACCAATTCCGCCATTTTAGTCCCTTTTCAAAGGGGAATACGGAGTTTCAGGAATTGTACGATGCGCTCATCACCTATAACGACCAATACTTTCTGCTTAAAGACTTCGATGGATATGTAGCTGCCCAGCATCGAATACAAAGAGATTACCAAGATAAAGAACGATGGAATGTAATGAGTCTTTCTAACATCGCTCATTCTGGAGGATTCTCAAGTGATTACACAATTCAACAGTATGCAGAGGAGATCTGGAAGCTACAATCGGTAAACGTGTTGAAAAGTTAAGGTTTTCCTGGGAGGCGTTACTGTGAGGCAGTTAAATATTGTACACAATAGCTTTGATTCTATTTATCGAGACCCTTTTGGTGCTGCACCTAAAGGGTCTCACGTTAAATTAACAATAGAAGTGGACCACCGCCAACATGTGGACAAAGTGTTCCTACATTACATTTTCGACAAGACACACGAAGAGTCTGTGAAGGAAATGGATTTGTTTAGTGAAGAACATCAGTTTAGCGGGTTTGAAACGACCATTACCATGCCAGAAGAGCCACAGCTTGTCTGGTATTACTTCGAAGTGCTTACAGAGAATAAAAGGTTCTATTATGGTCGAATCCATATGGAGGAGAGCGGGGAAGGAAGGGTTTATGATGAGGTACCACCATCTTGGCAGATCACTGTATACGACCAAACCTATGAAACACCCAATTGGTGGAAGCATGCAACCATGTATCAGATCTTCCCAGATCGATTCTATGCGGAGGGTGAAATCGAGTTAGAGAAAGCACCAAAGACGAGCCTTGTTCATGCACATTGGGAGAATGACCCATATTACATCCGAAACGAACGAAATGAGGTTGTGCGTTGGGACTTCTTTGGGGGGAATCTTCAAGGGATTATTTCAAAGCTTGATTACCTTCAATCATTAGGTGTTACGGTTCTATATTTAAATCCAATCTTCGAGGCTGAGAGCAACCATCGCTATGACACGGGAGACTACCATCGTATTGACAATCTACTAGGTTCTAAAGAAGATTTTGAAGAATTGATTCGCATGGCATCTAAGCGTGGGATGGAGATTATGCTTGATGGGGTATTTAGTCACACAGGAAGCAACAGTATCTACTTCAATCAGGCTGGTGCCTATGATTCTGTTGGCGCCTATCAGTCGAAAGAATCTCCTTACTATCCATGGTATACCTTCCATGACTATCCAGACCAATACGAAGCGTGGTGGGGAGTAGGGACGTTACCAACTCTAAATAAGAATGAGCCTAGCTACCAGCGCTTTCTCGTGCAAGATGAGGATAGCGTTATTAAAACATGGCAAAAATCTGGATTGAATCATTGGCGACTTGATGTGGCCGACGAATTGACAGATGATTTAATCCGTCAGATATATAGTGCACTAAAAGAGGGCGATCAAGATAGTGTGTTGTTGGGTGAGGTGTGGGAAGATGCCTCGAACAAAACAGCATACGGAACACGACGTGATTATTTTCTTGGTGGGGTATTAGATTCTGTCATGAATTACCCACTTAGAACTCTAATGCTAGATTTCATTAAAGGCGACATTGACGCTTATTACTTGCACAGAAGGCTAATGACATTAAGGGAACACTATCCAAAACACTATTTCTATTCAGTTATGAATCTGATATCTAGTCATGATGTGGAGCGAGTTCTTACACACCTTGATGGCCACTTACCAACAGAATGGGATCAAAGTGAGCGAGAGGAAGTAATCCGAAAGCAAGTAAAGGTATTGAGCATGTGGCTCTATACGTTCCCTGGAGTACCTTCTCTTTATTATGGGGATGAAGCGGGCGTTGATGGTGGAGAGGACCCTGATAATCGTAAACCTTTCCCTTGGGGAAGAGAAGATGAAGAGTTAGTGGCTTGGTATCAACAACTAGGGCAGTGGAGAAGAAAGCATGCGGCGTTACGTACAGGTGGTTGGAACTCCATGGCAATTGATGGAGATGTGTATGCATTTGAACGGTGGACGGAGAATGGAGTTGACGAATTCGGAGATGCTGTGTCAAATGAAACCTTCCTTGTCATCTTGAATCGGAGTAGCGAAGGGACGAAAGAAGTGACCTTTCCTGCACGTAAAGGGAAGTGGCAGAATGTGTTGAACAAATACGTTCATCGCGCTCGGAATGGAAAGTTGTCACTTAGTTTGCAACCTTATGAAGGACTCGTATTGAGGCATCTTCACTAATGAAATGCTTCCTACCTTATAATTTTTATAGACAAGAAGAGGTATTCACCTCTTCTTTTTTTATGCCTTTTCACTTTTGAAAATAAAAAATTTAGAATAATTGAAAAAAATTACCGATTCGTTTATAGTTGGTTATGGTAACGATTACATAATGGTTTTTTGACAAAGGGGAGGGAGCCTAAATGGAAAAACGGAGAGGATGGATGATGGCTATTCTAATCAGTCTTCTCGCAGTCGCTGGATGTAGTTCTAGCGAGACGAGCAAGGATGAGGATGAGGTTACACTTGTCTATGCTAGGGGAGTAGACACGACCGTCGGAAATGAAAAGTTAATTGAAGCATTTGAGAAAGAACATCCGAACATTCATATTGAATTTCGAGAAATGCCTTCTGATAGTGGTCAGCAGCACGATCAATATGTAACAACGTTCAGTGGGAAGAGTTCTGAAATTGATGTATTTGATGCGGATGTCGTCTGGCCAGCTGAATTTGCACAGGCTGGATATGTGATGGGGTTAGATCGGTTTATCGAAGAAGAAGACATCGATATGTCGAAGTACTTTGAAGGTACAGTCGAATCGGTTACATATAGCGGTCGAACATGGGCCATGCCTAAGTTCACAGATGCTGGGCTCTTATACTACCGCACAGACCTTGTCGACAACCCTCCTGAAACCTGGGATGAATTATCTGATATGGCATCAGATTTAAATGGACAAGAGGGCACGAAATTTGGATATGTGATGCAAGCGAACCAATACGAGGGCATTGTAGTAAACGCAGTAGAATTTATTCATGCCTATGGTGGACAAGTGTTAGATGAGAATGGTCAGGTCGTTGTGGACAGTGAAGAAGCGATTGCAGGCATTCAGAAAATGGCAGAAATTGCTCAGTCCAATTACGTACCAAATAATATCTTGAACTTTACCGAGCTCGAAACTGAAACAGCGTTTATTCAAGGAAACACAGTATTTGCTCGTAACTGGCCTTACATGCAATCGTCTTCAGCCGATGAAGAGCGCTCGAAAGTCGTCGGGGATGTAGGGTTCTCCCTATTGCCAAGTGGGGACGCTCAGTCCGCATCAACACTTGGTGGTTGGGTTACGATGATTAACAAGTATACGGAGCATCCAGAAGAAGCGTGGGAATTTGTTAAGTTCATGACAGGGATGGAAGGTCAGAAAATAAGCGCAATTGAAGGTGGGGTAGCACCAACCATTGAATCACTCTATGAGGATGAATCGGTTAAGGAGGCATCTCCTGTGTTTGCCAACGAAGCATTTGTTGAAACGTTGCAAAATGCCGTACCGCGCCCAGTATCACCTAACTATCCAAAGATTACAGACATTATCCAAATTGAGGTATCAAAAGCACTCGCAGGAGATCAAACACCGGAACAAGCAGTGCGTGCCATGCAACAGGAGATTGAGGCCGTTGTCAATGACTCCTAAAAGACCAAACTATTTGTAGAGGGTGATGGATATGAATAAACGCCGATTCTCTCTTAGTGAGAAACAACTCGGTTATGTGATGGTGGCACCATCACTAGTCTTAATCGCTGTAATTGTACTTTGGCCCATTGCTTTATCGTTCTGGAATAGCTTATTTGATTACCGTCTGAATGATCCGGCTTTGTCTCAACGTACTCTTGGAAGTGAAGTCAATTTAGAACGTTATGCAGATAACTACGATTTCGTAAATATGACAATGGATGAACTTCTTCAATCCTCCATTAATGATGAGACCACGACAGCAGTCTCAGATATTGAAGAGGGGTTAAACGAACGTCACGAGACCTTTCTTTCAACTTCAGAACATGAAGAAAAGTATGAAGAAGTGTTGGAAACCGTACAGAGTCACTATGCAGTAAAGGATGAGTCGTTAAAGTATGTATCCATCGATGAGGAATTGAAAGAAGAGTACAGTACATACTTGACCAGTGAATCCGACCGTCTGGCTTCGCTATCGAATGAGCAGAGTGGGGAAGCCGCACGTCTACTTAGTGAACTGTCAGGGCAGATGAAGTTGATGGAATCAAGCTTTATGAAAGAAAACTTTGTAGGGTTAAGCAACTACACCTCTTATTTCCAGGAGTCGAGATTGTGGCAATCGATTGGTGTAACCTCATTATTTACGGTAGTCTCCGTATTCTTTGAGCTCATTCTAGGATTAGCCATCGCTCTATTGATTAACCGAGCCTTTATTGGAAGAGGTGCTGTACGTGCCTCTGTATTAATTCCATGGGCCATACCGACAGCTGTATCCGCTATGATTTGGAAGTTTCTATATGACGGGCAGTCTGGAGTAATCGCTCATTATTTTGAGCAGCTAGGCTTTATCCAAGACGCCGGGCAGTTGCTTACGACAAGTGCAGGAGCCATCTTCTCTGTCATCTTCTCTGATGTATGGAAGACAACTCCTTACATGGCATTGCTATTGCTCGCGGGCCTTCAGACGATCCCACATCAACTGTACGAATCAGCTCAGGTGGATGGAGCGAATGCATGGCATCGATTCTACAAGATTACATTGCCGATGCTGAAATCTACAATTCTAGTAGCGTTATTATTCCGTACACTAGATGCCTTTCGGGTATTTGACTTAATCTACGTGCTAACAGGTGGGGGGCCAGCGAATGCGACCGAAGCTGTCTCCGTGTACGCGTATAAGATTCTCTTCGCCCAACAGAATTTCGGAGCAGGTTCAGCTCTATCTGTCGTAGTGTTCATCTGTGTGGCGATTATTAGTACACTGTTTATCCGCTTTATTGGGTCTGATCTCTTCTCAGGAAAAGTTAAAGGATAATCTACCAATTTCATTATGCTAGGAGGCTCATTATGCAAAGAAAAGCGGGTCCATGGTTTTACGTATTTCTACTCGTATTTGTATTTCTCGTTATGTTTCCGTTTCTATGGATTTTCTTAACGTCCATTAAGCCAATTGGGGATATCTTTGGTGCTCCATTTGCTTGGTTTGGGTCAGGGATTTCATTTGAGTCCTATCAATCCGCGTTAACGACACGTCCATTGCTACGCTATATGTTGAACAGTTTTATCGTTTCAACAGCTACAACGGTTTTAGCAATCGGTTGCGCATCCTTTACGGCTTATGCAGTGACAAGATTGCCGATTCGATTTAAGGGAGCAATTTTAGGGATTGTGCTAGCATCATCCATGTTTCCTCCGATTGCGATTATTTCGCCCATCTATAACTTTGTAACAGATTTCGGATTACGTAACAGCTATACCGGTCTAGTTATTCCGTACATTACGATTAGCTTGCCGCTAGCTATTTGGATTCTATCAACTTTCTTCCAGAACATCCCTTACTCATTGGAAGAATCAGCAAAGCTTGACGGTGCAACACCGTTCCAAACGTTCAGAAAGATTATTCTGCCCTTAGCGGCACCTGGCGTTTTCACGACAGCAATCCTAGTCTTTATTGCAGCGTGGAATGAGTATCTGTTCGCTCTTACGATTAATACTCAGGATTCGATGAAGACGGTCCCAGTTGGAATATCACTTTACCAGAGTCAATATTCCATTCCGTGGGGAGATATTACTGCGGCGACGGTGCTTGTCACAATTCCAATTGTTATTCTTGTGCTTATCTTCCAGAGAAGAATTGTGGCAGGATTAACATCAGGTTCTGTGAAAGAGTAGTTTAATCCCATTCCATTACGTTAACACAGTAGAAGGGTACTAATACTTTAGGAGGTAGGAAAATGGAAAGAAAATGGTGGAAAGAAGGCGTCGTGTATCAAGTTTATCCAAGGAGCTTTAATGATTCGAACGGAGATGGAATCGGTGACCTAAGAGGGATTACCGAGAAGTTGGATTATCTAAAGGACTTAGGGGTCGATATTCTTTGGTTATCTCCGGTTTATGAGTCACCGAACGATGACAACGGCTACGATATAAGTAATTACCGTGCGATCATGGATGAATTCGGTACAATGGAAGACTGGGAAACGATGCTTGAGGAGATTCATAAGCGTGACATGCGTCTCGTGATGGATTTGGTTGTTAATCATACGTCAGATGAACATGAGTGGTTCCAAGAAGCTCGTAAATCGAAAGATAATCCATACCGAGACTATTATATTTGGAGAGACGGGAAAGATGGAGCTGAGCCGAATAATTGGGTATCCTTCTTCAGTGGCTCCGCATGGGATTATGATGAAGAAACAGCCCAATATTACTTACACTTATTCACTAGAAAACAACCGGATTTAAATTGGGAAAATGAACAGGTTCGAAAAGAAGTATTCGACATGATGAAGTTCTGGTTGGATAAAGGAATTGACGGCTTCCGCATGGATGTCATCAATTTAATTTCTAAGACACCAGGCTTACCTGACGCTTTGGTTACGCAAGCAAAGAACTTATACCAATGGGGCGGAGAACACTTTGTAAATGGTCCACGCTTCATGGAGTTTATGAATGAGATGAACGATGAAGTACTTCAGCATTATGATGTGATGACCGTTGGGGAAACAGCGATGGTGAAGCCAGAAGATGGAGTTGAGTTCACAAACGAAGAAGATGGTGTGCTAAGTATGGTGTTCCAATTCGACCATATGGAGATTGACGGCTTGCCTGGAAGTCAAGAAGGGAAATGGTCCGTCCAACCTTGGAAATTGTCTAAGATGAAAGAAATCATGAGTGATTGGCAGCACACCCTAAATGGAAAAGGGTGGAACAGTCTTTATTTAGAGAACCATGACCAGCCACGTTCAGTGTCCCGATTTGGCAATGACAAAGAGTATCATAAAGAATCAGCAAAGATGTTAGCAACATGGTATCAACTCATGCAGGGCACTCCATACATTTATCAAGGTCAGGAAATTGGCATGACAAATGTTAAATACGATTCGATTGAAGATTACCGCGATGTTGAAATTCACAACTGGTATAATGAGCAAGTGACAGAGAAAGGGAAGAATAAACAAGAAATTATGCACTCCATCTTTGTAAAGGGGAGAGATAATGCGCGTACCCCAATGCAGTGGAGTGGGGAGAAGAATGCCGGATTTACGCCAGATGAGCCTTGGATTAAGGTGAATCCAAATTATACTTCCATTAACGTTGAAGACCAACAGAAGGATGAAGGTTCAATCCTAAATTATTATAAAGAGTTAATACGACTTCGCAAGAATCATGACGTATTGTTGTACGGGTCTTACAAGTTGTTGGACCCAGAAGATGAACAAGTCTATGCTTACGAACGAGAATTGGATGGAGAAGTTGCGCTTATTGTAGCTAACTTCACGAAAGAAGCAGTGGAGTATCAAGTAGATTCATCATTCGAACTAAAGACTGCACAGCAGGTAATCGGAAACTATCCGAACGAGGAAGAGAATGGGGAACAGCTTCACTTGAAGCCGTATGAAGCAAGAGTCTATATCAAGACAACAAAATAATACAAAAAAACCGAACCAGGACAACCTGGTTCGGTTTTTCTTCGTGATCACACTTCCATAATGATAGGAAGGATCATTGGTTTGCGCTTTGTCTTGTCGTAAAGGAACGGTGCAATCGTGTCTGTAATCTCGTTCTTGATTTCAGACCATTGAGTCGTACGGCGTTCCATTACTTTCTCAAGATGTCTTGAAACGAGCTGTTGTGCTTCGTTAATGAGGTCTTCTGATTCGCGCATATAAACGAACCCGCGGGATATGATATCTGGGCCGGCAGAAATTTTGAATTCTTTCATATTGATACTAACTACAACGATGACAAGTCCTTCTTCTGAGAGAATACGACGGTCTCGTAAGACGATGTTCCCAATGTCTCCGACCCCGTTCCCATCTACATATACAGAACCAGATGGGATCTTGCCTGCAATCATTGCGTTATCTTTACCAAGGGCAAGGACGTCTCCATTATCCATAATGAAGCAATCACTTGGGTCCATATCAATGTCTTGAGCTAGTTTTGTATGCATTTTTAACATACGGTATTCACCGTGAATAGGCATAAAGAATTTCGGTTTCATAAGACGAAGCATAAGTTTTTGTTCTTGTTGACCACCGTGACCAGACGTATGGATGTCATTAAGAGATCCATGAATCACATCTGCGCCAGCGCGGTACAACATATTAATTGTACGGCTTACGCTCACTGTATTTCCAGGGATTGGAGAAGATGAGAATACTACTGTATCTCCTGGAATAATTTGGATCTGACGGTGTGTCCCATTCGCAATTCTGGATAGGGCGGCCATTGGCTCACCTTGTGATCCTGTACACAGAATAACGACTTCATGTGATGGAAGACGATTAATCTGTGAAGCATCGATAAATGTTTCCTTTGGTGCTCGAATATACCCTAAGTCTTGCCCAATACTAATTGATGCTTCCATACTACGTCCAAACACGGCTACTTTTCGATTGTTTTGTACCGCTGCTTCAACGACTTGTTGCAGACGGTGGATGTTTGATGCAAAGGTTGCGAAGATTAGGCGACCTTTGACTTTGGTGAAGATATCTTCAATGCTTTCCCCTACACGACGCTCAGATAAGGTGAAGTCAGGGATTTCGCTGTTGGTACTATCAGATAGAAGTGCAAGTACGCCTTCTTTTCCGATTTCAGCCATTTTCGTTAGGTTGGCTGGTTCTCCAACAGGAGTAAAGTCAAATTTGAAGTCTCCAGTATGCACGACGTTTCCTGGTGGTGTCTTCACAACAATCCCGAAGGAGTCCGGAATGCTGTGTGTCGTACGGAAGAACGTTACTGATGTTTTGCGGAACTTAATGATGTCATCTTCTTCGATCGTATGAAGCTTTGTTGTTCGCAAAAGACCATGTTCTTCAAGTTTGTTACGAATAAGTCCGATAGCTAGCTTGCCCCCGTAAATCGGGATGTTCAACTCTCTTAATAGGTAAGGGATCCCGCCAATGTGATCCTCGTGACCGTGAGTAATGAATAATCCTTTAATCTTCTCCTGGTTTTGTACAAGGTACGTGTAATCGGGAATGACGTAATCAATACCAAGCAGTTCATTCTCTGGGAATTTGATTCCTGCATCGATTAAGATGATTTCGTCTTGGAACTGAACACCGTACGTGTTCTTACCAATTTCTCCGAGTCCGCCTAATGCAAAAACAGCAGTTTGGTCGTTTTTAACAAATTTCATTTGTTAAATGTTCTCCAACTTAAAGTCTTCGGATTGTTGTTCATACTCCAGGTGGTCACCTTGAAGAAGTTGAATGTATTCAATGTTGATTTGGCGATCGGCTAGCTTGTAACGGACATCTCTTTCAGATTCTCCCTCAATATATAGGGCAGTTGTTCGCTCGCGAACAGGTACTTGTTCAGGCATAGACTGATGAAGTACTTTATAGATCATATTATCTCTCCTAACTTCCTAAATGCCGTATGACGTATGTTGGTTCATCACTTTGTTTGGGTTTAGTATGTTGTTTCCAATAGGGTCCTATCCAAAGGATTACGAAAAGGTTTAAAACCGTGAAATCTTCTTTTGCCTTATTCACAAAAACTAGTTGCTCAACACATAACCGCTTTCTGCTAGGTTTTAGCAGTATGGCATGAAAAGCTAATCCTTATACCGAAAGCGTTATTCATTTATGCCGACCTTATCCCTCTTGACTCTAGTATAGTATCTTTTTCCTCAGAAATGAATAGCTTGACTCAAGAGAATTATGATTTTTTTCGAAAAAGGGGAAAAAAGTAGCTAATTTCACCTTGGTGGAAACATTCGAATTGCGAAATAATGGAAAGGGCTGTAGAGTGAATTTGTATGGGAGGAGAGGCGTAATGGAGAAACGTTTATATGCGGGTCTAGGGGCTTTAGCGCTCATTTGGGGTACTTCATTTCTATTTATTAAATTGTTGGTCGAAGAAATGGGTGTATGGGAGGTTGTTTTCTTTCGGTGTCTCTTTGGAGCAATTGCACTTTGGGTGATTGTAATTCTTAAAGGAGGCATTCGCTTCAGAGCAATGCCATGGAAGGCACTTCTGTTAATTGGGTTAACGAACAATACATTACCATGGGGATTTATTGCTATCAGTGAAACCCAGATCTCATCCGGGCTCGCTTCCATATTAAATGCCACCACACCGCTGATGACAGCGTTAGTTGGGTATTTTATCTTTCGGCGTTCATTACATAAGAAGCACTGGTTAGGAATTGGGGTAGGGTTTTTCGGGATTTTCGTTCTATCAGACCTTCAGTTAGGAACATTAGAGGGAATGAATCTTGCCGGAACATTTACGATGCTGTTGGCTTCATTATGTTATGGATTCTCATCACAGTTTACGAAACGATACGTATCCAACGTTTCTTCAATGGCAGTTGGAGCGATTACACTGACATTTGCCTCAATCTATAGCCTCGCATTTGCACAATGGAATGGTACAATGAATTTTGCAGCCATCGCACAACCGAACGTGTTCTTTGCATTTATAGGGCTTGGTTCGTTTGGCTCTGGTATTGCCATCTTTATCTTTTACTATTTGATTCAGAAAGGGTCAGCTGAGTTTGCCACGATGGTTACCTATCTTGTGCCATTAACTGCTTTATTGTGGGGCAGTGTCTTCTTAGGCGAATCTATCACAGCCCAAACGATAGCTGGGCTCTTATTCATTTTAGCAGGAGTACGTTTATCAACAAGTAGTATAAGTAAGAACAGGGGGAAGAAGTATGACACAACCTATCGTGTTTCTAGACATTGATGGAACCATTTTAGATCATGACAAGAGAATTCCAGCAGCAACAAGAGAAGCTGTAGACCAATTGAAAGCACAAGGGGTGACAGTGGCCATCGCTACAGGAAGAGCGCCATTTATGTTTAAAGATTTGAGAGAAGAACTAGACATCCATTCCTTTGTAAGCTTTAACGGCCAATACGTGGTCTATGAAGATGAAGTAATCTATTCAAATCCTCTTCCAACCAATCATTTAGACGCATTGTACGAAGAAGCCATTGCAACTGGGCATCCAATGGTGTTCTTAAATCACGAAGAAATGCGTGCGTCTGAAGAGGAACATGGGTATATTGCAAATAGCCTCGGTAGCTTGAAGATGGACTACCCAACAATTGATCCAAGTTTCTATAAACAAACGGACATTTATCAAGCACTATTATTCTGTGAAGAAACGGATGAAGCGCATTACCTTCAGAAACACGATGCTCTAGATTATATCCGTTGGCACGAGTATTCAATGGACGTCCTGCCGTTAGGTGGCTCTAAAGCCATTGGAGTTCAGAAGTTTCTAGAGAAAGTGGGCATCCCAGTCGAGCGCTCCTATGCATTTGGTGATGGTCTTAATGATCGTGAGATGCTTCAATATGTTGGAACGGGCGTTGCAATGGGCAATGCGAAAGAGGAAGTGAAGCTTATCGCGGATCTTGTTACTGGAGATGTTGAAGACAACGGATTAAGAGAAGGATTCCATAAAGTAGGATTGTTATAACGAACGGTTCTAAAGAATAAGGCTGTCGGCCTATGCCGGACAGCCTTATTTCAATGAAGAGGGGGTTAAGCTCTTCGAACGAAAATAGGGCTATTCATTCTTTGGCATAATGCTTGAGTTCTAGGATAAGAAAAAAGCTTGTAGAAAAACACGGGGTTTCTCTACAAGCTTTCATTCTTTATCGGTCAACTGGCTTCGCGTTTTCGGGTTCGCTAAACGGATTATCATGATTAATATGATCATAGAACATAACGCCATTTAAATGGTCAATCTCATGCTGGAAAACGATAGCAGCAAAGCCCTTTAGTCGAAGCTTAACTTCTTCGCCATTTAAATCGGTAGCCTTCACTGTAATCCGTGCGTAACGAGGAACATATCCAGGTACTTCACGTTCGACAGATAAGCAACCTTCTCCTGATGAGAGGTAGCCGAGTTCAACGGAATGACTCACAATTCGTGGATTAAACAATCCGTGACTATATGATTTGCCGTTGAAATCTTCAAAGTGTACGGCAAGCATACGCTTTTTAATTCCAAGCTGCGGGGCAGCAAGGCCTACACCTGGACGTAAATCGTATTGGGCGGCCATTTCATCGTCTTGGCTATTCTTAAGGTATTGTAGCATTTCAGTTAGTGTTTGTTTATCTTCTTCAGAAGCAGGCAATGGGACTTCCTTTGCAACTTCACGAAGGGTTGGGTGTCCTTCTAGGACAATGTCGTTCATCGTAATCATATGGGTCACTCCTTTTTGTAGTTCACATAAACAACAGTGTACCATATCCCTCATAAATGGTCGAAAGGTCTAATCCAATAGTAGCTTATGTAGGTGGAAGCGTTTCGGTCCAATTGTCCCAACGTGAAACAACACTTTTTTTCGGGCGGACAATGGTATAAGATTTAACTAGTAGGTTGTAACATCTTAAGGAGGAAAATGAATTGCGCTTAGGTAAACGTCTAATTATGTTCATGGTTACTGCTTTCGTGCTAGTCGCTTGTTCTGGCACCTCCACAACGGAGAAAATGTACGAGCATCTAGAAGAAGCAGTGAATCTTGAATCTGACTTTCGAGACCAACAGCAACCACTTGTCGATCTCGAACAGCAGGAGCAAGAACTGTATAAGCAAATTATCGATCTAGGTTCAAATGACCTTGATCAAATTAAAGAATTGTCCAATGAGGCAATTGGCTTAATTGAGCAGCGTAAAGAAAAGCTTGAGGTTGAGAAAGAAAGTATAGAAGCTGCTAAAGAAGAATTTGATCAAGCGGAAGCTCTTGTTGATGATTTAGAGGATGAAACAGTCAAAGAAAAGGCAGAAAAAATGGTAGAAGCATTCAACCAAAGGTATGAAGCGTACCAAAGCCTTTATGAAGCTTATGACAAATCGATTACTCTAGATAAAGAGCTTTATGAAATGCTTCAGAAAGAAGATTTGAAGGAAGAAGAACTTCAGTCCAAAATTGATGAGATTAACAAGACCTACGAGCAAGTTAAAAATGCGAACGATGAATTCAATACGCATACAGAACAGTACAATCAGTTGAAGAAAGAATTCTACGACGCTGCTGAAATGAATGTGGAGTACGGGGAAGAATCTTCTGATGAAGAAGGCAGCGAAGAAGAAACAAATACTGATGAAGCTAAAGAAGACAACCAAGAAGAAACAAATACTGATGAAACTGAAGATAACGAGCAGTAAAGAAAAAAACCGTCCAATAAAAATTGTTGGGCGGTTTCTTCGTGTTCCTAATCATTCAATTGTAATAATACAGTAAGGAAAAATGACTGATACAGTTTGCTGAATTAGTAAAACAGTTAACGAATACTTCCAAACCGATTGTCATTTTTCGTTAGTAAAACACAAAGTATTTGACGAATTACGTCGACATGGGCTAAACTAACAACTGATTGAAGTTGTACCACTGGTTGTAATAACAATGTATGAAACAGATACTTAATACACATTCTTCTGCATGATTACCCCGTTTCTATAGAGGGTAAACAAAGATGGGGAACAATCGGTACAAATGTTTTGTTAACTTTTTGGCAAAGTTAATAAAGGTTATCTTAATTTTGAACGAAGAAAGGAAGAGGTGAAGAACTTTGAAACGCACAACTGAAAATATTGAAGAGCAATATGAAATGTTTCAAATTCTTAATGAGAACGGCGAAGTTGTAAATGAAGAAGCTATGCCACAACTCTCAGATGAAGAACTTCAAGAGCTAATGCGTCGTATGGTTTACACTCGTATTCTAGACCAACGCTCAATCGCACTAAACCGTCAAGGACGTCTAGGATTCTACGCTCCAACAGCGGGACAAGAGGCTTCTCAGCTAGGAAGTCACTTTGCACTAGAGAAAGAAGACTTTTTACTACCAGGATATCGTGATGTTCCACAATTAATCTGGCATGGTCTTCCACTTTACAAAGCGTTCCTATTCTCTAAAGGTCACTATGTAGGAAACCAAATGGATGGCGTGAACGCAGTAAGTCCACAAATCATCATCGGTGCGCAAATCACGCAAACTGCTGGTGTAGCACTTGGTATGAAGAAACGCGGTAAGCAAAACGTTGCTGTAACGTACACTGGTGACGGTGGTGCTTCTCAAGGTGACTTCTATGAGGGTATGAACTTTGCTGGTGCTTATAGCGCTCCTGCAATCTTCTTCGTACAAAACAACCGTTTCGCAATCTCTGTTCCAGTTGAAAAGCAATCTGCTGCGAAAACAATCGCTCAGAAAGCTGTAGCAGCTGGTATTGAGGGTGTTCAAGTAGACGGAATGGACGTTCTTGCTGTATATGCAGCAACTAAAGATGCGCGTGAGCGTGCAATCAATGGTGAAGGTCCAACGCTAATTGAAACGCTAACTTACCGTTATGGTCCACACACAATGGCAGGGGATGACCCAACTCGTTACCGTACAGAAGAGATGGATAGCGAATGGGAACAAAAGGACCCGCTTGTTCGTTTCCGTAAGTTCCTAGAGAACAAAGGCCTATGGTCTGAAGAGAAGGAAAACGAAATCATTGAAAATGCAAAAGAAGAAATCAAAGCTGCAATTAAAGAAGCAGATGGTCAGCCTAAACAACAAGTTACAGAACTAATGGAACTTATGTATGAAGAAGGCATGGATCAAAACCTTCAGCAGCAATATGATGAATACAAAGAAAAGGAGTCGAAGTAGATCATGGCACAAATGACAATGATTCAAGCCATCACAGATGCGATGCGCACTGAGCTCCGCAATGACGAAAACGTTCTTCTATTCGGAGAAGACGTTGGTCAAAACGGCGGTGTATTCCGCGCAACTGAAGGCTTACAAAAAGAATTCGGAGAAGATCGCGTATTTGACACACCACTAGCTGAGTCTGGTATCGGTGGTATGGCAATTGGTCTTGCACTTCAAGGATTCCGTCCAGTGCCTGAGATTCAGTTCTTTGGCTTTGTATTCGAAGTAATGGACGCAATCAGTGGTCAAATGGCTCGTTACCGTTACCGCTCTGGTGGTACGTACAACATGCCTGTTACAGTTCGCTCTCCATTCGGTGGCGGCGTACACACTCCAGAACTTCATGCTGACAGCTTGGAAGGTCTAATGGCACAACAGCCTGGACTTAAAGTCGTAATCCCATCTAACCCATATGATGCGAAAGGACTTCTAATCCAGTCTATCCGTGATAACGACCCTGTTATCTTCCTTGAGCACATGAAGCTATACCGTTCCTTCCGTGAAGAAGTACCTGAAGAAGAGTACACAGTAGAGCTTGGTAAAGCAGCTGTTAAACGTGAAGGTACTGACGTAACACTTGTTGCTTACGGTGCAATGGTACACGCTGCACTTAAAGCGGCAGACCAACTTGCTGAAGACGGCATCTCTGCTGAAGTAATCGACCTTCGTACGGTAGCTCCAGTAGATTATGAAACAATCATTAAATCTGTTGAGAAAACGAATCGTGCTGTTGTGATTCAAGAAGCTCAAAAAGTTGCTGGTATCGCAGGCAACGTAGCTGCTGAAATTCAAGAGCGCTCTATCCTATCTCTAGAAGCACCAGTTCTACGTGTAGCAGCACCAGACACAGTTTATCCATTCTCTTCTGCAGAAGAAGTATGGCTACCAAGTCACGCAAGCATTGTAGAAAAAGTCAACCAAGTTATTAACTTTTAATTAACGAAGACTAGATAGGAGGTACCAACCATGGCATACGAATTTAAGCTACCGGATATCGGTGAAGGTATTCATGAAGGTGAAATTGTTAAATGGTTCGTTCAAGATGGTGGCGAAGTAAAAGAAGACGACGTACTTTGTGAAGTACAAAACGACAAAGCAGTTGTTGAAATTCCATCTCCAGTAGACGGTAAAGTCGAAAAAGTACACGTAGGCGAAGGTGAAGTGGCTACAGTAGGTCAAGTCATCATCTCCTTTGATGCACCAGGTTACGATGATGGATACGGCTCTGACGAAGCTCCAGCTGAAGAACCAGCGAAAGAAGAGCCTAAAGAAGAAGCTGCTCCACAACAAGACCAAAAAGAAGAGCCGGCTGCGAAAGATGATGAAGCAACTGACAAGCGTGTCATTGCAATGCCATCTGTGCGTAAATACGCTCGTGACAACGACGTAAACATCGCTAAAGTAGACGGAACTGGTAAAAACGGTCGTATTCTTAAAGACGACGTTGACGCTTACCTAAATGGCGGACAAACTTCTGCAGCACCAGCTGAAGAAGCTCAAGAAGCAGCGCAAAGCGAAGAGTCTACTCAACCAGCAGCTGCAGCAGCGCCACAAGGCGAATACCCTGAATCTCGCGAGAAGATGAGCGGTATGCGTAAAGCGATTGCGAAAGCAATGTCTAACTCTAAACAAACTGCACCACACGTTACGCTTATGGACGAAGTGGACGTAACAGAACTTGTTGCGCACCGTAAGAAGTTCAAGCAAGTTGCAGCAGATCAAGATATCAAGTTGACTTACCTACCTTATGTAGTAAAAGCACTTGTATCTACACTTAAGAAATACCCAATCTTGAACACATCTCTTGATGATGAAACACAAGAAATTGTTCATAAGCATTACTACAACATTGGTATTGCTGCTGACACGGACCGTGGCCTAGTTGTACCAGTTGTTAAAGATGCTGACCGTAAGTCCATCTTCGGTGTATCTGCAGAAATCAATGAATTGGCAACAAAAGCACGTGATGGTAAACTATCAACAGATGAGATGAAGGGTGCTTCTTGCACAATTACAAACATCGGTTCTGCTGGTGGTCAGTGGTTCACACCAGTTATCAACCATCCTGAAGTAGCTATCCTAGGTATCGGCCGTATCGCTGAGAAACCTGTAGTGAAAGATGGTGAAGTAGTCGTAGCTCCTGTTCTAGCTCTATCCCTAAGCTTCGACCACCGTCTAATTGATGGTGCTACAGCACAGAATGCTATGAACCAAGTGAAGCGTCTACTGAACGATCCACAATTAATCATGATGGAGGCGTAAAGTTATGGTAGTAGGAGATTTCCCAATTGAACTTGACACTCTAGTTGTTGGCGCTGGACCGGGTGGCTATGTTGCAGCTATCCGTGCAGCCCAAGAGGGTCAAAACGTAACGATTGTAGACAAAGGCAACCTAGGCGGTGTCTGCCTAAACGTTGGTTGTATCCCTTCTAAAGCGTTGATCCAAGCTGGTCACCGTTACGAGCACGCACAAGGTGCGGACGAAATGGGAATTACGACTGAAAATGTTTCCGTTGACTTTTCCAAAGTGCAAGAGTGGAAAGGTGGCGTTGTAAACAAACTTACTACTGGTGTTGAAGGCCTACTTAAAGGCAATAACGTAGACATCCTTAAAGGTGAAGTTTACTTCGTAGACGAAAACACAGTACGTATCATGGATGAAAACAGCTCTCAAACGTACAAGTTCAATAACTGTATCGTTGCAACTGGTTCTCGTCCAATCGAACTTCCAAACTTCAAATACTCTGATCGTGTACTAGATTCTACAGGCGCGTTGAACCTTGACGAAATTCCTGAGAAGATGGTTGTAATCGGTGGAGGTTACATTGGTACTGAGCTTGGTACTGCGTATGCAAACTTCGGTACAGAAGTAACAATCCTTGAAGGTATGGACGACATCCTTATGGGCTTTGAGAAGCAAATGCGTTCTCTTGTTAAACGTAACCTTAAGAAAAAAGGCGTTAACGTTGTAACAAACGCAATGGCTCAAGGTCTTGAATACACGGATAACGGCGTTAAAGTAACGTATGAAGCGAAAGGCAAAGAAGAAGTTGTCGAAGCAGACTACGTACTTGTAACAGTTGGACGTAAAGCGAACACGGATGAGCTTGGTCTTTCTGAAATGGGTATCGAAATGGATGATAAAGGTGTTATCCAGGTTGATAACCAGTGCCGTACGAACAAGAAGAACATCTATGCAATCGGTGATATTGTTCCAGGACCACCACTTGCTCACAAAGCTTCTTACGAAGGTAAGATTGCAGCGGAAGCAATCAGCGGCTTGAAATCTGAAATTGATTACCACGGCATCCCTGCTGTCGTATTCTCTGAGCCAGAACTAGCTACTGTTGGTTACACGGAACAAGAAGCAAAAGATGCGGGTTATGAAGTGAATGCTTCTAAATTCCCATTTGCTGCAAACGGCCGTGCGCTATCCCTTAACGAGAATGATGGCTTCATGAAGCTAATCACTCGTAAAGACGATGGTCTAATCATCGGTGCTCAAATTGCTGGTGCTAACGCAAGTGACATGATCGCTGAACTTGGTCTTGCAATTGAGTCTGGTATGACTGCTGAAGACGTTGCGCTAACAATCCACGCTCACCCAACTCTTGGTGAGATTACGATGGAAGCTTCTGAAGTAGCTCTTGGTCAACCGATTCACATCGTAAAATAATAATGAAAGAAGCCTCAGAACGTAATGTTCTGAGGCTTTTTTTGTGTTTTTTGTCTGATTATAGACTTCCCTACATAGAATGTATAAGACAAGTATACAGAGCGTTACGAGTAAGAGAAGGGGGGAGGGTAAGGATGAAGGTGGTTCTATTGTATAATGTGCTGCTCGTCTACTGGAGTGCTTTCTTATTCGTTGTTCATTTATCTCGTAAAGACCATTTTGTCTTCCAGTTTGTATTATTCCTCTTATGGGTAGTGATTTCCTTGCATGTGACTAAATCTGTGACGACAAGCAAACGATTCGCGCTCCTTTATTCTCTTACGAGTAGTGTCATCATCTTAGGAGGGTATGAGCTGTTTCAAATCCTAGTTTAGTTTCAGAGGAGAGTAGGAATAGAAGGCTTACAGCACTGTTCTCGAGTGGGTAATCGGGTGGACTAACATATACTAACGTGTATGCTCATTAAAGGGCTCATGAGCGCTAAATTGGGGAATAGAACGAGTCTTTTATTTAAGAGGGGATTCCAAGTTTATGCTAAGTGAGAAGTGTGGTATATACGTTACTTAGCATACAAATTCAATTGAAGTGTTTAATCAGCGAGTTGATAATCGATTACTTTATGAAATAGTATTACTCTCCCATACGACAAGGGATAGCGGTCAACACTCTGCTGTCTATCTGTTCCTACAGCAATGAGTCAAAGGTGATTGTACAACCAACACATCGTTCCTAATATACATAACAAAGAATTAACCTAAAGTTATGAGAAAACCCGCGAAGGACAATCCTCCGCGGGTTTTGTTTATAGTGTTACACGTAGAGTGTGACACAGTATGATTAAGATTTACGTTTTTGTCTAGTTAATGGATAACGCTTTGCTTCTTCCTGGAACGCTTTGATGAGTGAGAACACCATCAAGATCATGATAATCGCAAATGGGAAGGCTGCAATAATTGCTGCCGTTTGTAGTGCTCCGAGGCCACCTTGCCATAGCAAGATTGCTGCTGTAGAGGATTGTACAAGTCCCCAGATGAATTTAACAGAGTTAGATGGGTTCAAGCTTCCGTTTGTCGTCTGCATACCAAGCACAAAGGTAGCGGAGTCTGCAGATGTAATGAAGAAAGTTGTAATTAACAGAATCGCAATAAAGGACATGATGTTTCCTAATGGTAGATTGGATAACATCTCAAATAGTGCCACTTCATTACCTGAACTATTAATGAGTTGCATAATGTTCTCGCCTTGGAAGTACTCTTGGTAAATTCCTGCGCCACCAAATGTGGAGAACCAAAGTGCACCAAAGATTGTCGGAACAAGTAGAACACCTAATACGAATTCACGTACTGTACGGCCTTTGGATACACGCGCAATAAACGTACCTACAAATGGTGCCCAAGAGATCCACCAAGCCCAGTAGAAGATAGTCCAAGATTGGGTCCATGTGTTCTGTTCGAACGGGCTTAATTTAAAGCTCATTGATGGAACGTTCTGCACATAGCTTCCGAGTGTTGTCGTAAATAAGTCCATAATAAAGTTTGTAGGACCTGCAAACAGAATAAAGACCATAAGCGCAATGGCTAACACAATATTCGTATTACTTAAGTATTTGATACCTTTGTTCAAGCCAGTTTGAGCTGACAACATATACAAGAAGGTAACAATTAGGATAATCGTAATCTGTAATCCAAATCCATCTTCAAGACCATCAAACATATAGGCAAATCCACCAGAGATTTGTTTGGCACCTAAGCCTAATGATGTTGCTACACCGAAGATGGTAGCAAATACAGCGATAAAGTCTACAAGTGTTCCCCAGCCGCTACTCGTTCGTTTCTCACCCAATAGAGGGGTTAAGATTGAACTGATTAACCCTGGAGCTTGTCTGCGGAATTGGAAATAAGCAAGAGCTAGTGCAATGACAGCGTAAATTCCCCATGGGTGAAGTCCCCAGTGGAAGAAACTATATCGCATTGCTACTTTAGCTGACTCAGCTGTTTCACCTTCTCCAAACGGTGGGTTGTGGAAGTGGGAAATTGGTTCAGCCGTTCCCCAGAAGATAAGTCCAATACCCATACCTGCACTAAAGAGCATGGCAAACCAGGTAATGTAGTTATATTCTGGTTCGTCTCCATCTTTTCCTAACTTAATGTTTCCATACTTCGAGAAAATAAGGAAGATCGCGAAGATAAGGAACCCAGTAGCCGATAGTAAGTAGAACCAACCGAATTTCTCAACTAGAAATCCTTGAATTTGTGAAGTTACAGCATCAAGGTTGTAATCCGGTAAGACTTCCTTTGAAATCGATCCCCATATGATAAAGAGGATAGCTACTGCTAAAGAAAGGAAGAAGACTTTTGTGACATTTTTCATGAGAATGACAATTCCTTTCCTCATATTATTTTGACAATATTCGACCCATCCAACAATTATACGTGAGAAACTTTAATATCTCAAGGTTGAATCTGGATAAGTTGGTATCGCCGCTCTGAGACGTCGGCCAATTCTTCCAAAACGTCGTGGAGTGAAAGAATTTCATATAAGAGGATGGTTTCCGGCGGAAAGTGGTGTCGATATTTCGTCGGATGCTCGATATGTTCGTCTTTCCACTTCCAAAAATCTTCGTCAAGTTGTTCAATTTGTCGAAAATGCTCGACGCTAATTTCATGATTGGGTGTTTTTAATATTTCCCCAATCGACGAGATGATACTTTCGATTACCTCTTTTTCTTCCTTTGTAAACGCGTTTACGTTTAATTCTAAATGTTGAAGGTTGCCTAAATGATACGTAATTTGTTGAAGAATGTTTAGTTTTTTCTGCGCAAAGCTAAATGCCTTCATTTCATTTGTGGAGTGACGATGGTATTTCCACTCTTCTCGTTGATATTGAGAAAGCTGGTATGTTCCTTCCAATTTGATTGTGAGCTGTCGGTATCTTCGCTGCATGGAGGTGTAATTCATCTTAGTTTGATCGAACAGAATGTCTGCTGTTCCTTCAAGAATGTCTGCAGCCTCACAGTAAAGGTCCTTAATGTTGCCATAAATACGTTCTGAGTAGTCTGGCGGTAGCAGCAAGTAGTTCACTAGGGTAGAAACAATAATCCCGACTGAAGTCGTCCCTAGACGTGTGAAGAATGATGTGAAGTAGTCATCTCCGAATTCAGGAATCATCGCCACAGCTGTAATCGTCGCAACGAGCACCCCGTCAATCAACTTTAGCCTTACACAAACTGCAATGGTGAGCATAGCTGCCAATGCAAATGTAATGGGAGATAAACCAAAGAGTCCAAAGAAGATGGCAGCAAGTAATGCTCCGATCGCGGAGGCAGGAAAGCGAACCAACGCCTTCCGAAGGGAGTCCGCTGCCGTGTTTTCTACCGTAACGATTGCCGTAATGACCGCAAATGTAACAGGTAAATCAAATAATAAACAAATGAATGCTGTAAAGAAGACAGAAATCCCTGTCTTTAATGTACGTCCACCGAACAATTTCAAGTATTGAAAATAAGATTTCACTATAATCACCTAATCTGTTTGTACTAATGAGTAAGAACACTCTGTCTCTATTTTATCGAAAATAGCCGAGAAAACCCTCATCTTCAAGGAATGTGAAGGGCGAAGCCCAATGAGTAATTGGGGGATGAATCGCCTTCGGACAAGGGATAGCTTTAGCTATCTCGATTGTCCGACTGTTCGAGTGCTACTTGAATAAGATGAAATATTGTTTGAGTACGAGTGCCGAAACCTTTTTTCTCTTTGTATTCATCCACTTTGTCTAATAATGTTTTTGGAAATCGTAACATAACTGATTGCTTTTCCATTGTTCTTTCCTCCTAAAATCGATATACTATGTATATCATATATTACAAGGAGGTGAAAATCAATGTTAGTGAAAAAAGCGTACAAATTCCGACTATATCCAAATCAAAAGCAAATTGAACTGATTAACAAAACCATTGGATGTTCTCGCTTTGTATATAACTATTTTGTTGGCAAACAAAAAGTTAAAGATGCGTATTGGCATATTGTCAACGACATGGTACAAAACGGTCAACTTACACAAAACCATTGGAAAGGTGAGTTCTTTAACAAGAACCAATCCATTAAATTGATTCGTGAACTGAAAAAACACTATCCATTCTTGAAAGAAGTCGATAGTATCGCTCTTCAAAAATCCGTTGAAATTGTAAATGATTCATATACAAGGTATTACAAGAAACAGAATAAAGAGCCCCGTTTTAAATCAAAAAAGAATCCTGTTCAATCGTATACAACGAAATGTGTAAACGGGAATATTTCTGTTTTGGATAAACATATTAAACTACCGAAACTGGGTCTTGTTCGTTTTGCGAAAAGTCGTGAAGTAGAAGGCAGAATCATGAACGCTACAATTAGACGCAACCCTTCAGGAAAATATTTCATTTCAATCTTAGTCGAAACAGAAATTCAACAATTTAAAAAAACAGATTCAGCAGTTGGTATTGATGTAGGATTGAAAGACTTCGCCACTCTTTCAGACGGAACGGTATATGCTAATCCAAAATTCTTTCGTACATTAGAAGAAAAATTAGCCAAAGCCCAACGGATTCTTTCAAGGCGGCAAATCGGTTCTTCGAATTGGAATAAACAAAAAGTAAAAGTGGCTCGGCTTCACGAAAAAATGGTCAACGCAAGAAAAGATATGTTAGATAAAATCTCTACCGCTATTGTCAAAAACCACGACATCATTGGTATCGAAGATTTGTCTATTAAGAATATGTTAAAGAATCATAACCTTGCTAAAGCGATTAGTGAAGTCTCATGGTCACAATTTCGCACAATGTTGGAATATAAAGCAAAATGGTACGGGAAACAGGTTGTAACCGTAGCAAAAAACTTCCCTTCCAGTCAGCTTTGTTCAACGTGTGGTCACAAAAATAAAGACGTTAAAAGTCTCGCTTTGCGTGAGTGGGTGTGTCCTACATGCAAAACGCATCACCAAAGAGATATTAACGCAAGTTTGAATCTTCGTAACGAAGCACTACGATTAACCGCAGGAGCTGCGGGGATAGCCTAATCCATAACTAACCGATAGGTTGGTGTTCTTAGGAATCCCCCACTTCAATCAGACCGTAAGGTCGATAAGTGGTGGGTAGTTCAAGAATAACACTTTGTAAAAAACAATAGTCTGGAGCTTATCCATTTACTATAATTGAAAGAGTATGACATCTAGAAAAATGTAGGAGGCGAACCACGATATGAAACGATGGCTTCAGACCCTCGGGTTATTTGCGATGCTACTAGTATTGGCAGCTTGTGCAGAAGACACACAAAATGCGCAGTCGGAACCAGTAGAGGAAGAGGAGAAAGCAGAAGAGACGGAAGAACAAAAAGATTCAAGCCAGGAGAGTAGGGAGGAAGAGGCTCAAACTAAAGAGGAAGAAGAATCAACGGAAAGTGACAAAGAAAGTGAAGAACCACAACAAAAGGAATCTTTAGAGCCTATGTACGAATTAACAAATGTATGGAGCTTAAAGCCAGTTGGGGATGCAGAAGAGAAAGCCGTGCTCTTAACCATTGATGATGCGCCAGATAATTACGGTTTAGAAATGGCAAAGACACTGAAAGAGTTAAACGCTCCAGCTATCTTCTTTGTTAACGGTCATTTCATCAACAGTGACGAAGAGAAGGCAGCTTTGAAAGAAATTTACGATATGGGATTTGAAATCGGCAACCATACATACACGCACGCAAAGCTTGATACAATTTCACAAGAACAACAAAAGAGTGAAATCCTTGAGCTGAATCAGGTCATTGAAGAAGTGGTTGGGGAGAAGCCGAAGTTCTTTAGAGCTCCTCACGGCGTAAATACGGACTATTCCAAATCGCTTGCAGCAGAAGAAAATATGCTTCTAATGAACTGGTCGTATGGGTATGACTGGAATGCAGAGTATCAGAGCGAAGAAGCGATTGCGGACATTATGGTCAACACGAACTTACTAGGCAATGGTTCCAATCTACTTATGCACGACCGTGAATGGACAGCGAAAGCCTTAGATGACATTGTGAAGGGCTTACGTGATAAAGGCTATACGTTAATTGATCCTGACACAATTAAAACACCAGCATCAGAATAAGTATGAACAGAAAAGCCAAGTCGCATACGACTTGGCTTTTTATGTATGCTGTTAAAGATTTAATAAGTTCAAATACGATGAACTATAACGAATAGTGGTTAGCGTTATTAATCACAGGACTGACTAGTTTTGTAAATGTATCGAGACTACTCCTTTTCGACTATGAACTTAATACAATTCTCCTGGTGTTTTCGTTTGTTCATTCCTATTTTGTAAAGGTGGGTCGGGAAATGGTGACACTCCTGCGGGAGAAAGAGGTAAGCGAGACCCCGCAGGGTGTATTTTCCCGAGGAGGCTCGGTAGCTCGCCCGCGGAAAGGGAATCATTTCCCGGCCCACCTTGCGCTTATTAAAGCGAACAAACAAGTGCTGTTCCTGCCACTACAGCATATTAAGAATGCCATTTTAGCTCGTCCTATGTTCTAAATCTTCATTTGGTGTCATAAAATGATGAGATAGCCTAATTAGCGTAACACATTTATTTAAAAATGTTATACTTTTATGTTGAAATTATCAGCATCCCCATATATAATAAAGTTATTCAATGAAAGCGCTTAAAAATTTAAGGGGTGATCAATGATGGGTACGATCGTATGTAAAGATTGTCAGGGGATTATTGAGCATTTCGAGTATGAGAAAGTAACAACTCTTTATGGCGTTTGCGGTTGCAGTCAACATGAGGAAGAAGAATAAATCGGTTGAAAATACATGTGAGTAAAGTCCAATTCTAAATGAATTGGGCTTCTTTTTTATGTAGGGGATGTGACATAGGAGAGAGGCGTTAAGTACGCACAAATAAAGGGAGCGGTTACGCTCCCTTTATTCATTAAAATGGACGGTGTTGTTTAATCACCTTAATCCATTCTAACGTTTCATCTTGTAGTCCTTGAACTGGTAATCCAGCACGAATATTCTGAGAGATGTAATCAAGATTCTCTTTGGTAATAATCTCACCAGGCAAGAAGATTGGAATGCCTGGAGGGTAAACCATCATAAATTCTGCGCTAATCCGTCCAGCTGACTCTAGTAATGGAATGGTTTCTGTCTCTGAGTAGAACGCATCCCTTGGAGAAAGAGCCAATACTGGAATGTCTGGCACCGTGACGTTCGGGTCGTATGTGTGTTCTTCAGGGGAGTGAGATTGGGAAAGATCGCTAAGAGCTTGCAGCAACACATCTGTCTCTTCTTCACTGTCACCTGGTGTAATGATACAAAGGATATTGTATAGGTCAGAAAGCTCCACTTCGATTTTGTAATGCTTTCGAAGCCATACTTCAACGTCGTATCCTGTTAGCCCCAACTGTTTGACGGAAATAATTAATTTCGTCGGGTCCATGTCATACGTGGCTTCACTACCTAATAGCTCTTCTCCAACACAATACAAGTTCGGTATCGTATTGATTTGTTTTCTCGTTCTGTTAGCTAATTGAATCGTCTTCGATAGACGTTCGTGTCCATTGACGGCTAGATTTCTTCTAGCGGCATCCAATGAGGCTAGTAGGATATAGGACGTACTTGTCGTAGTTAACATGGAAAGGACCATCTGCACCCGTTCATGGGAGACAAGGCCTTCACGCAGATTTAATACAGAGCTCTGAGTAAGCGAGCCGCCTAGTTTGTGGACGCTTGTTGCTGCTAAATCTGCACCAGCCTGCATTGCAGAGAGTGGCATTTGTTCGTGAAAGTGGATGTGGACGCCATGTGCCTCGTCAACTAAAACAGGGATATTGGCGTGATGAGCAATGTCCACGATTCGTTTTAAATCAGCAGACACACCAAAATACGTTGGGTTGATGACGAGCACACCTTTCGCATCAGGGTGTGCGTGTAGGGCTTTCTCAACTGAATCAGGCGTAATGCCGTGAGAAATTCCAAGTGATTCATCAAGTTCTGGGTGGACGAATATCGGAGTCGCACCAGAGAAGATAATTGCTGACGTGACTGATTTATGAACATTCCTCGGCACAATCAGCTTGTCGCCAGGTCCACAGACAGCCATAATCATGGCCATAATGGCCCCACTAGTTCCTTGTATAGAGAAGTAGGTATAGTCAGCTCCAAACGCTTCTGCTGCTAGTTCTTGTGCTTCTTGAATCATACCGTGTGGATGATGAAGGTCATCGAGTGGACTGATGTTGATTAAATCTATGGCTAAGGCGTCCGAACCGATTAATTCTCGAAATTCAGGGTCCATTCCTTTTCCGGTTTTATGCCCTGGGATATGAAATTGATAAGGCTTTCTGTTCGCATGCTTCTTCAACCCGGTTAATAGCGGGGTTCGTTGTTGAGACAAATTTCAACACCTCTTACATAATGTCTTAAAGCATTTGAATTATAGCAGAGTGCGTAGGGAATTACTAGCTTCTTACAGAATGATTGTACAGAAGGAATTTTAGGATGGAGGGGAACTGATGCGTGTACAGACGAGAGTTACGGAACTATTAGGGATTGAATATCCAATCCTTCAAGGGGGATTAGCTCATCTGGCTTACTCTGAACTAGCTTCTGCTGTCAGTAATGCAGGAGGATTAGGGCAAATTACAGCGATGAGCTTAGAAGAACCGAAACGATTACGAGAAGAGATTCTAGCGTTACAGAAGAAGACGACGAAACCGTTTGGTGTGAATTTCGCTATTGGTCAGCATGGGAGGCGTTATGAGGAGTTTTTAGAAGTCGCTTTAGAAGAACAAGTTCCGGTATTAACGATAACAGGCGGCAATCCAAAACCCCTTCTACAAGCCGTGGAAGGTAAGGGGATTGTCACGCTTGTGTTAGTAGCTTCTGTACGACAAGCAATCAAGGCGGAGGAGCTAGGTGCGGATGCGGTCATGGTCGTTGGGCATGAGGGGGGAGGTCACCTTGGCAGAGATGATGTGGGGACGATGGTCCTTACGCCTTCAGTGGTTGATAGAGTGGATATCCCTGTAATCGCATCTGGTGGGATATCAGATGGAAGGGGGTTCATGGCAGCTCTTGCCCTTGGCGCGGAGGGGATTGAAATGGGGACGAGGTTTATTGCGACTAAGGAATGTGTACACGCCCACGAGCGCTATAAACAAGATTTACTTGCTAGTGATAGCACATCAACGACGGTTATTAAACGAAGCCTAGGTACTCCAGCAAGAGCATTGAGCAACACATGGACAGAACGCATCTTACAGCTTGAAAAAGACGAACCTGGTTTCTCTGTGTTACAATCGTATATCGATGGACAAGCGAACAAACGCTATATTTATGATGGAGATGAGCAGAATGGGTTTGGCTGGGCTGGCCAAGTTGCAGGGCGGATCCATGATGTGCCCTCGGTCCAGATGCTTTTCTCACGTATCATTGAAGAAGCCTCATCCATTAGAGAGAAATGGGGCATGTAGGGAGGACGTTTTATAATGAGTGAACAGTACAATTATCCAATTGATGTTGAACATTGGTCTACAGAAGAAGTTATTGATGTGATTAATTTCTATCACATAATTGAGAAAGCATATGAAGAGGGGATTAAGCGCAGTGATTTAATGATGGCATATACTCGATTTAAGCAAATTGTTCCTTCAAAGAGCGAAGAAAAAAAGCTAGGAGAAGAATTTCAGCAACAATCTGGTTACTCCATTTACAAAGCAGTGAAAGAGGCAAAACAAACTGAAGAAGAAGGTTACGTGAAGTTATAAATAAAGGTTCTAAGTCAATTGTTGGGGTAGGAGGCAAACTCCTGCCCCTTAACCAACTTGAAAGTCTTTTGTATGTTTGTATTGATGATGCAGAAGAATCTTCAATCGGAAACGGTCATACCTTCGGAATCCGAACGCATCTCGCTTAATAACCTTCGTTTGATTGTTCAACCCTTCTACGAATCCGTTGCTATAGTTGAACGCAAAGCTGTTCAAAATCTCTGGTTGCCAGTTCTTCAACGTTTTTATCCCCTGAATAAACTCCGAAAGCCCAGCTTGATTCACTTTCTCATAAAAGGCCTGTAACGCTTCTTTAAC